>NZ_JALBHA010000118.1:0-14533 GCF_023006445.1 Bradyrhizobium sp. SHOUNA76 | reverse complement strand
GCCAATCCGCGCGGCATGCAGGGTTACGCCGCGGGGCGCTGATAAGGCCGATCAGATCACCACTTCCCGCATCACGCGGCGGCAATCCATCTCGTATTCGAGATCGACCACAGGCGGCCGGGCGAAATGCCAGGTCAGGCCGGAGCGCAGCGCGCCGCGGCGCACCAGTTCGTCGGCGAGCGCGTGGTGGAAGTCGTGCACGGAATAGGCCTGCACCGCGGTCGTGTCGTTCCAGCCGAAGCCGAAGGCTGCCATCCGGTTTTCCATCTGCGAGGTCGTCGTGAAGCGTACCTTCTCCCTCAACCCCTCCGGGCTGAGATCGCGGTAGCGCACGGTGCGCTCGACATAGGTCCCGCTGCCTTCGCGCGCCTCGGCGCCACCCGCGATCACGAAGCTCGGCGTTGTCGCGCGGGTCGGGCGCGTGAAGGAGAACGCGTAGAACGACGGCTCGGACGGCGGGTCGATCTCAGGACAGACATTGCTGCGCGCCACCGGATTGGTGGTGCCGTCGAAGATGCCCCATTCGGACAGGGTCTTCACATAGTGCAGGTTGAACGCGCGAAAGCCCTCTTCGCTGAAGGCCGCGGGCGAACGCAGCTCGCAGGCGCAGAACGCCGTCAGCGGACGACCTGCCTCCTGAATGATTTTTGCAGCCAGCGCAAACCCTTCCGCAAGCGGCACCAGTCGGTCGAAGCGGACACGCTCGATCTCGTAGCCGTCGTTCGCGGCAACACCCGCTGAATATTGAAACACGGACGGAATGAAGCGGTAATTGCCGGCAGAGAACTCACGAACCATGGCGAACTCCTATTCAAGCTGCATGCGAATGCCTTTGGCGCCGTTGAGCAGGCGCTTCAGGTGAAAGCCGGCCAGAGAATCGTCGGCGTACATGCCGACCAGCGCGGCAAAGGCCGGCATGGCCGCGGCATCGCCGGCCTCCATCTTGGCGAAAGCCTCCGAATACAGCGCCGTTTCCGGGGCTTCGAATTTGGCTTGTGGCAGCGGCTCGAACGCGCGCAGGGGCTCGCTGCGTCCGCGTAGCATCAGCTCCCCGACGGCGCGGCCTTTAAAACTGTCGGCCGCCTCGGCGACGCTGCCGCTGACGCAAATGCGGGTGCCCAGATGCTTGTTGGCGGCCTCCAGCCGCGCCGCGATGTTGATGGAGTCGCCATATGCGGTGTAGTCGAAGAAGCGGTTGCCGCCGAAATTGCCAACCAGCGCCGGGCCGGCGTGGATGCCGATGCGGGTGGCACCGAAGGTGACGCCCATGGCGCTCTGGCGCGCGCGAAAATCCTGCGCCCAGGCATCGAGCTCATGGGCGCAGGCGACGGCGCGCGTGGCGTAATCCGGCTGATCGCCGGGCGCATTGAAGAGCACCTGGATCGCATCGCCGATGATCTTTGCGACCGTGCCCTCATGTTCAAAGACGATCTCGGTCATGCCGCCGACATACTCGTTGAGCAGCTTGCCCAACGTCTCGGGCGGCGCGCTTTCCACCAACGAGGTGAAGCCGGTAATATCGGTGAAGATGGTGGCTATATCGCGCCACTGCACTTCGATCCCCTCGCCGTCGCCGCTGGCGGCCAGACGCTTGGCAACCTCGGGCGAGAAATGACGCGATAACGCAGCATGGGCGCGCTCGGCTTCCATCTGGCGCCGCCGCACGTCGCGCAGCATCTCCACATGGCGGATGGTCTTCTCGATCGTGGCTTCCAGATCGGCGAAGTCGATCGGCTTGGTCAGGAAATCGAAAGCGCCGCGATTCATGGCGGTGCGGATGTTGCTCATGTCACCATAGGCGGAGACGATGATGGTCGACTTCTTGTCCTCGGCCTCCTGGAGTTTCGCGAGCAGCGACAGGCCGTCCATCCTGGGCATGTTGATATCGGAGACCACCATATCGACGTGCGGATTCTGCTCGAGCGAGGCCAGCGCATCGAGGCCGTCGCGGGCGAACATGATATCGATCTGTCCGTCGCGAATCTGCCTGCGGAACTTTTGCAGGATCAGCGCCTCGAGATCCGGCTCGTCGTCGACGAAGAGGATGGTCGCAGTCATGCGGCTTGCTCGAGCCTCGTATCGATCTCCTGCCGCAGCAGCGCAAAGTCGATCGGCTTGGTAAGGAGCCCGACGGCGCCGCGCTCGATCGCCTTGCGTCGCGTCTCGGCATCGCCATAGGCCGTGATCATGATGACGGGAACGTCCGGATGCGCGGCACGCACCTTCGGCAGCATGTCGAGCCCGCTCATGCCGGGCATGTTGATGTCGGACAGGATCAGGATCAACGAGGGATCGCGGACCTCCGCGGCGCGCTTGAGTGCATCGGGCGCAGAGGAGGCGAACTCCATCTGGAAGCGGCCGGCGCGCAACTCGCGTCGGAACTGCTGCCGGAAAAGCGCCTCGACGTCGGGCTCGTCGTCGACGACCAGGATGTAAACGTTCACGACTTGCCTCCGGAAGTGCCGCCCGCCGCCATCGTGCGCGGCAGGGTGATGATGAATTCGGTAAATACACCTTGTGCGGTGTTCACGTCGATGGTGCCGCCGTGCTGCTTCACGACGATATCATGGCTCATGGACAAGCCGAGCCCGGTGCCCTCGCCGACCGGCTTGGTGGTGAAGAAGGGGTTGAACATCCTCTCCCTCACCTCGGGTGGAATCCCCGTGCCATTGTCGCGAATCCGGATTTCGACCCTGCCGCCGAGATCCTTGGTTGCCGCGCTCAAGGTGGGCTCGAAGGCCTCACCCGCGCTCTCCCGACGCTTGGCGGTGGCATAGAATCCGTTGGAGATCAGGTTGAGCAAGACGCGCGTGATCTCCTGCGGATAGATGTCGACCATGCCGGCGGCGGGATCCAACTCGCGCTGGAGCGTGACGTTGAAGGACGGCCGTTCCGCGCGCGCTCCGTGATAGGCGAGATTAAGGCTCTCCTCCACGACCGCATTGATGTCGACGGCGCGATGCTCGCCGGAGCCCTCGCGCGAATGCAGCAGCATGTTCCTGACGATGGAATCGGCACGCTTGCCATGCTGCACGACCTTCTCGAGGTTGCTTCTGAGCATGCCGGTCAGCTCGTCGACCTCCTGCCTGGTCTTGTCGTCGAGCGCGGCCGATTGCAGGGTCTCGTTGAGCTCGTCGATCAGCTCGGTCGAGACCGCCGAGAAATTGTTCACGAAGTTAAGTGGGTTCTTGATCTCGTGGGCGATGCCGGCGGTGAGTTGGCCGAGCGAAGCCAGCTTCTCGGTCTGGACCAGGCGATCCTGGGCGGTGCGCAACTCGTCGAGCGATTGCGACAGCTCTCTGGTGCGCTCCTGGACCTCCTCAAACAACCGGACATTCTCGATCGCAATCAGGGCCTGATCGGCAAAAGTGGTGGCGAGCTCGATTTGCTTTGCACTGAACGGCCGCACCTCGTGTCGCGTCAGGACGAACACCCCGATCGGTGCTCCCTCTCGCAACAGGGGCACGCCCAGCATCGTACGTACGTTGGAGCGCCTTCGAGCGGACGAGGGCGCAAATTCCGGGTCGGCCTGCACATCCGGGACATGAACCGTCTTGGCATCGAGCAGTGTACGGCCGACCACGCTTCCCCGTTCCGGCATAGACGCGAATGTCCGAAGCTTGTTTTCCTGCTCCGCGTCGAGCCCGCAGCTCGCCGCCAAATAGAAAACGCCATCGCTGGGCCGAAAGATCGTCCCCTCATCCGCGTCGCACAACCGGGCTGCCGAGCCAACAAGCGTGTTCAGCACGGTTTGCAGGTCGAACGCCGAACGGCTGATGACTTTCAGCACATCGGCGGTCGCCGTCTGCTGCTGCAAGGATTCGCTCAATTCCGCCGTCCGCTGCTCGACTTTCTTTTCCAGGTCCGCATAGGATTCCTGCAAGCGCGCGCCCATGTCGTTGAACTGGTCAGCAAGCCCTTCGAGTTCATCGCCAGTCCGGATCGAAATGCGCTGCGAGAAGTCGCCACCGCCGATCCTTTCGGCGCCGCTGCGCAGCGCCTGGATCGGCCCGACCATGCGGCGCGCCAGGAAAATCCCGGCGAGCACCGCGAAAATAGATGCCGCGAGCAGCACGATCGCAAGCCGCTGCAGCGAGGCGTAGAGCGAAGCGTAGGCTTCCTCGACCGGCAATTCCACGAACATGATCCAGCCGAGCGGCGCGATGGGGGCCGAGGCGGTCAGAACCTTCTGCCCCTGGATGTTGGTCGCCTCCTGCAAAGCCCCCGGCATGGTGCCGCCACCGGCCTGGGCGCCGCGCACCTGCTCGAGCCTGGACATGTCGGTATTGCGCAGGACCAGACTGATGTCGGGATGCGCGATCAGGCGCCCCTCCGGCCCCACCACATAGGCATGTCCATGCTCGCCGACCTTGATCTGGGACACGACGTCCCAGATCAGCTTGAGGTTGACCTCGGCGATACTGACCCCTGCGTCCTTGCGCGCGCCGGCCAGCGCTAGCGTCATGTAGGGTTCGGACTCCCGGCGGAAATAGACCGGCCCGTAATAAACCTTGTGCGCGACCGCCTCGGTGAACTTCGGATCGCTGGACAGGTCGATCCCGCTCTCGAGAGAGTCCATCGCCAGGCGCGAGACCCGCAAGCGTTCCTTGCCGGTCGAATCCACCTGGGCAAGCTCGGTGATGGCAGGCACCTGGCGCAGCAGCCGCAGCGCGTCGAATCGGCGCTGCTCGATCGAGCCCGCCGACCACGGCAGTTGCGTGGTCCAGCCGAGCTGGCTTTCGATCTCCTTGACGAACTGGCCGATCTTGGCCGCGGCGGCCTCGGCCTGCTCATGTTGGACCCGGATCAGCGAAGCCTTGTGCTCGCGATAATAGAAGAAAACCTCGAACAGGCCGTTGGCCAGCAGCGCGATGGCGACGACGGCCACGAACAGCGCAACATATTTGGTGAAAAGCCGCGTCCTAATTCCCCGTCCCGCGGCCGCGCCGGAGACGGCGCCAGCCGGAGCCGCGCTCGGCAGAGTCCCGGCTTGCGGGGCGTCGGGATGGAGGGAAAGGCTCATCCCGCGGAACCTAGCAAGAAGACCGGGCCTTGTCTTTCGCAGGCGCGAGAAGGCCCCGCGGCTGCGGCGCAGAACGGCCGACGCGGCGGCAAGAAAAGGGCGGCAACGGTTTAGCCGCTGCCACCCTCTGGTTCGCGTGCGAGCCGTCTCAGGTCGGCCGCAGGGCCTCGGCGCCGAGATCGAGCTCGTTGATCTGCTTGTTTCGCTCGGAATCGGCCGCCGCGCGGTGGTCGGTCGCCAGCACCACGTACACCGCCGGCAGCACGAACAGCGTGAACAGGGTACCGATCGACATGCCGGCGACCACGACCAGACCAATCGAGAAGCGGCTGGCCGCGCCCGCGCCGGTCGCAGTCAAGAGCGGGATCAGGCCGGTCACCATGGCGGCCGTCGTCATCAGGATTGGCCGCAGGCGGATGCGAGCCGACATCTCGATGGCCGAGCGGCGGTCGAGCCGCTCATTGACCTGGAGCTCGTTGGCGAACTCCACCATCAGGATGCCGTGCTTGGTGATCAGGCCGACCAGAGTGAGCAGACCGACCTGGGTGTAGATGTTCATGGTCGCGACGCCGAAGAACAGCGGGATCAGCGCGCCGACGATCGCCATCGGCACCGAGATCATGATCACCAGCGGGTCACGCAAGCTCTCGAACTGCGCCGCCAGCACCAGGAAGATGATGATCAGCGCGAAACCGAAGGTAATCGCGAGCTGATTACCTTCCTGCACGTACTGCCTGCTATCGGCTAGATAGTCGTGACTGAAGCCTTGCGGCAGTTTCTTGGCCTCGCCTTCGAGGAAGTCGACCGCAGCACCCACGGTCACGCCGGGCATCGGCACGGCCGAGAATGTTGCCGAATTGAGCTGGTTATAGTGCGTCAGCGAATTCGGGTCGGTCCTGGTGTCGATCGACACCACCGTCGACAACGGAAGCTGCTGACCGGTGTTGGTCGTCACATAGTAGCCGCCGAGCGATTCCGGCGAAAGCCGCTGGCCGCGCGGCACTTGCGGAATGACCTGGTAGGAACGGCCCTCGAGGTTGAAGCGATTGACGTAGTTGCCACCCAGCAGCACGGCCAGCGCGCTGCCGACGTTCTGCATGTTGACGCCGAGATCCTGGGCCTTGGTACGGTCGACCTTCACTGTCACGGTCGGCTGGTTATAGGCGAGGTCACTGTCGGACACGATGAACATGCCGCTCTTGCGTGCGGCGTCCTTCAGCTTCTCCATCTGCTCGTAGACAGCCTGGAAGCCCGCGGTCGAGTTGATGACCATCTGCACCGGCAGACCGCCCGGCCCGCCGGGCAGCGGCGGCAGGTTGAACGCGAAGGCCTGGACGCCTTCAATCTTGGAGAGCTCGGCCTGCACCAGCGGCTTCAGTTGAATCGAAGATCGCTTGCGCTCATCCCAGGGCTTGAGCAACTGGCCCGCGATGCCGCCCTGTGGGCCGTTGATGCCGTTGAGCACGAAGCGCAGATCGGCCTCAGGAAAATTCGCGAATACCTTGTCGAGCTTATCGCCGTAGAAATCGACATAATCGATGTTGGCGTATTTCGGCGCCTTGGTCACCGCGAACACGATGCCCTGGTCCTCCTCGGGCGCCAGCTCCTTTGAGGTGTGCATATAGAGGAAGCCGACCAGTCCCAGGATCGTAACGGCGAACAGGCCGGTGATTGCCTTGTAGTCCAGCGAGCGGTCGAGCCGGCGTCCGTACCAACGGGTCAACGCGCCGAACACGCCGTTCACGAGCTTGGCAAAACGGCCCTCTTCGGTGTTCTTCAAGAGCACCGAGCACATCATCGGCGACAGCGTCAGCGCGATGACGCCGGACACGATCACTGAGCCCGCAAGGGTGAAGGCGAATTCGCGGAACAGTGAGCCGGTGAGGCCGCCGAGGAAGCCGATCGGAGCATACACGGCGGCGAGCGTGATCGTCATCGAGATAACGGGACCAACGATTTCGCGCGCGCCTTCCAGCGACGCTTGCACCGGTGTCTTGCCCTCCTCCAGATGGCGGTGAATGTTCTCCACCACCACGATGGCGTCGTCGACCACAAGTCCGATCGCGAGCACCATGGCCAGCAGCGTCAGCAGGTTGAAGCTGAAGCCGAGCATGAGCATCAGCGTGCAGACGCCGATCATCGACAGCGGAATCGTGACAACTGGAATGATGACTGAGCGGAACGACGCCAGGAACAGGAAGATCACCACGATGACGATGATGATGGCTTCGCCCAGCGTCTTCTCGACCTCATCGATCGAGGATTGGATGAACTTGGTCGAATCGTAGGCGACCTTCATCTTCATCGACGGCGGCAGGTTGCGCTCGAGCTCGGGAAATAGCGCGCGCACGCCCTTCACGAGGGTGAGCGGGTTGCCTTGCGGGGTCGCCTGAACGCCGATGAAGATCGCATGCTCGCCATTGAAGGCCACGCTCGCATCGGTACTCTGGGCGGCAAGCTCGACGGATGCGATGTCCTCCATCCGCACAAAGCCACCGTCCTTGGCCTTGACGATCATCTTCTTGAACTGATTGACGTCAGTAAGGCCCGTGTTCGTCGAGACGTTCGAGACGATCAAATAGCCCTTGGTCTGGCCCGCCGCGGACTGGAAGTTGTTGGCCGCGATCGCCGCGGCGACATCGGCCGGCGACACATTGCGGCCTGCCATCTTCACCGGATCGAGCCAAAGCCGCATCGCAAAATTCTGGGCGCCGAGGATGTCCGCGGAGGCCACGCCGTCGACGGTCGACAGCACCGGCTGCACCACGCGCGTCAGATAATCGGAGATCGCAGAGCCCGACAGCTCTTCGGACGAGAAGCCGAGATACATCACGGCCGTGGTCTGGCCCGTGGTCTTGGTGACGATCGGGTCGTTGGATTCCTTCGGGATCAGATATTTGACCGAGTTCGTCTTGGCCAGCACCTCGGTGAGCGCCTGGTTCGGATCGAAGTTCAGCTTGATGTAGACCTGGATCGTCGAGGTGCCGAGCACCGAGGACGAGGTCATGTAATCGACGCCTTCGGCGGAGGCGACCGCCTGCTCGATCGGCGTGGTGATGAAGCCCTGGATCAGGTCGGCGGACGCACCGGGATAGACGGTCGTGATGTTGATGACCGTGTTCGACAGTTTTGGATATTGCCGGATCGGCAGCGTCGTCGCCGCGCGCAGGCCGATCAGCAGGATCAGCAGGCTGACGACGATCGACAGGACCGGGCGTTTGATGAAAATATCAGTAAAGCGCATCGCAGCGATCTCGATTTCGTTGACTTGCAAAGCGCATGACCCGGCCGTGCCGGATCATGCTGCGACGTGTACGATGTCAGTATCGCGGCGGTTGCGCGGGAATCGGCGGCGCCGGGTCGGTCGAAATCGACACCGCCGAGCCCGATTGCAGCTTTAGCTGGCCGACGGCAACGACCTTGTCGCCAGGCTTCAGGCCCTTGACGATTTCAGCACGGCCGTCGACCCGGTTGCCGGTCTGCACGAAGGTGCGCACCGCGGAGAGGGTGGTCTTGCCATCCTCTTCCTTCTTCTCGGTGATCACGAACACCGAGTCGCCGTACAGCGTGTAGTCGACCGCCGTCTCCGGAACGGTGATCACCGGCGGCTTGTCCGGCAGCACCACCGTCGTGGTCACGAACATGCCGGGCTTCAGGATCTTCTCCGGATTGGCGACCGTCGCCTGCACGCGGATGTTGCGGGTGTCGGTCGCGATCTGCGGCTCGATCGTGGTGATCTTGCCTTCGAAGGTGCGGCCCGGATAGGCGTCGACCTTGAGCCGGACAGTCTGCCCGACCTTGAGGTTGCCTGAATCCTTTTCTGTCACCGTGAAGTTGGCCCACAGCTGCGACAGATCGGTCAGCGAGACGATGGCCGTACCGGCTGTCAGATACTGGCCGACCTCGACCTTGCGGACGCCGAGATCGCCGGAGAACGGCGCACGGACCAGCTTCTGCGAGATCAACGCTTCGGTCTTGGCGATGCCGGCCAAGGCTTGGTCGTAGGCGGCTTGCGCATTATCGACGGTGGCCTGCGGACCGAATTGGCGCGCGGCGAGCTGCTTGGCGCGATCGAGCGACAACTGCGCGACGGTCGCCTGGGCCTTATAGTTGGCAAGGTCGCCCTGCTCCGGCGCGTCGAACAGCTGCACCAGCGGCGTGCCGGCCTCGACTCGCGTGCCCGGCTCGAACTTGATCTCGGTGACGCGGCCGTTGACGTCGGCGCTGACGTCGACCTGGTGCACGGCGACGAGGCCGCCGACTGCTGTGAGCAGGTTCGGCACCACCTCGGACTTCGCCTCCGCGGCGCTGACAGCGGTCGGCGGCGGCTTGTTGTTGGCGAAGAACTGCTTGATCATCTGGCCGCGGAAATTGTTGAACCAGACGAGGCCGCCAACAAGCACCGCGAGCAGCGTGCCGACGATGACGAACCAGAGCACCGGCCTGACCGGGCGCTTGGGAGCCTTGTTGTCGATCGGTTCGCCCGAAATCTTGTGTTCGGTTACGATGTTCATGTCATGCACTTTCTGCAATCGCCGTCCTGCCGGCATCCGGGGCCTGATTGTGGCCCAGATGCGAAGCAATTGCGGCGTCGTTAAGTCCGATACCTCTTAGGAGAAACTCACACAGCTGCCGCTCGAGGTCTTCAGCCTGGCCGTAGACGAGGCAAGGCGAAGCCGGCAGCCTGGTCAGCGCTGCGGTCATCACCGTGTGATGCGCAAACCAGAACAAGTTGAGCGGTTCGCCGCTGCATCGCCGCGCGTCACCGCTAGCAACGGCACGTTCGAGCGAGGAGACGAAGATCGCCCCGATCAGCGTCTCGATCTTGGCATACAGCAAACGGGCAAATTCGCCATCATCCAAATGGCTGGTGGCCATCAGTCGCAGGCGCTGCGCCTCTTCCTGATCGGGACCATCAGCGATGTGCAGGAAATGCTGGACCATGCCGCGGATCAGCTCGACCAGCGTGGCTGTCGACGGCTCGCGCTCGAGCAGCTCCATGAAGGCCGGATCGGCCTCGCATTCGTCGCTGAGGATTTCGGCGTAGAGCGCGGCCTTGGACGGGAAATGCTTGAACAGCAGCGCCTCGGAAATGGCTGCGGCGGCCGCCACGCTCTTCGTCGTGGTGCCGGTATAGCCATGTCGGGAAAAGCAGCGCTTTGCGGCTCCGAGGATCAATTGACGCCTCAGGTCGCTCGTCATACGCAATGAGCTCATGCTGGTGAGTAAGCACTCACCCACGTAGAAAGTCAAGCACTATGTTGCACCGCAACCTACGTGCGTTGTAAATTCAGTGGAAATCGGCCCCGTCCGCACGGATCGCGTGCAGGACGTGGGCGCCACAGGCATCGACAGGCCGGCCTAGATAGGCTGGAAGCCGAGTTCGCCGCGGATCCGGTTGAGGATGTAAGTCCCATCCCGGCTTGGCAAAATGCGTTCCAGGCTGGCGCTGTCGATTTTCACATTGGCAAAGCGCGGCCCGGCCGAGACGTCGTGGACGGCTTTGGCAAAGGCCTCGACCTCGGCCATGGTCGTGACAGCCTTGCTGTCTTTAATGCCGCAGGCCCTGGCGACGCCGACGAGGTCGGTGGCGGCCGAGGTGTGGCTGGTCTGGCCGCCCGTCTCGCCATAAGCCTCATTGTCGAGCACGGCGATCGAGAGGTTGGACGGCTTCTGCAGGCCGATGGTGGCAAGGCTGCCCATACCCATCAGCATTTCGCCGTCGCCGGTGATGACCAATACCGGCAGCTTCGGCTGCGCCAGCGCCAGGCCGAGCCCGATCATCGCGGCGCCGCCCATGCCGCCCCAGAGATAGAAGTTGCGGGCGTGGTCGCCGGCCGCGCGCATGTCGTTGGTCGAGGCACCAAGGCCGCCGATCGCAACGACGTCCTTGCGGTTCGCGAGCAGCGTGGACACCACCTGCCGGCGGTCGAGAAGATTGGCCTTGCTCATTTGGTGAAAACCTTGGCGCCGATCAGGCGCTGCGACAGAAGGACGGCGGTGGGGGTGAGCGCGTTGTAGGCCTGCGAGGCGGCGGCCTCCAGCACCGCCGGCACCTCGGCCGCGTTCGAGGCGCGCAGCACCTTGACGCCGGAGAGCTCGAACACGCCCTGCGTGGTCGATCCCATCGGCACCTGCCACGGATTGAACTCGCCCCACTCGCCGCGCATGGTCACGAGGGTGAGGAATGGAAAGCGCAGGATCGGGATCAGCGACAGCATGTTGATGCAATTGCCGACGCCGCTCGACTGCATCAGCAGCACGCCGCGCTGCCCGCCGGTCCAGGCGCCGGCGAGGAGCGCCACGCCCTCCTCCTCGGTCGTCAGAGGAATGCCCTGCATGGTGGGGGACTCCAGCACGTGCTGGATCAGCTTCGAATGGCCGGCATCGGGCACATAAGGCACCTGGCGGACGTCGAAGCGCTGCAATGTTGCGAAAATTTCGTCGGGCCAATTCGAGGCCGTGTCGGGAGCGTCAGCGCGCGCGTGCATTTTCCTGTCCGGTCGGCTAGCAGTGTTCGAAGACTGTAGACGCATGCACGCGTCGACCAGAACAACAAAAACGGCATATCGGCTTTAACCGGCGAGTATAGCGGGATGAACGCAGATGCGAAGGAGTTGGCGGCAAGCTTCGACCTCGAGAAGCTGACGCCGGAGTTTTACGACAACCCTTACCCAACCTATCGTGCACTGCGGGAGAACGAGCCGGTCAAGCGCCTGCGCAGCGGCACCGTGTTCCTGACGCGCTATGACGATCTCGTCACGACCTACAAGAACACAAAATCATTCAGCTCGGACAAGAAGCGCGAGTTCGCGCCGAAATACGGCGACACTCCGCTCTACGAGCACCACACCACCAGCCTCGTCTTCAACGATCCGCCCGCGCACACCCGCGTGCGGCGCCTGATCATGGGCGCGCTGTCGCCGCGGGCGATCGCGGGGATGGAGAGCGATCTCATCAAGCTGGTCGATGGCTTGCTCGACGCCATCGCCGCCAAGGGCCATTGCGAGCTGATCGAGGATTTCGCCGCGTCCATTCCCATCGAGGTGATCGGCAACCTGCTCGATGTTCCCCATGACGAACGCGGGCCGCTGCGCGACTGGTCGCTCGCGATTCTCGGCGCACTCGAGCCCGTGGTGTCACCTGACGTGGCCGCGCGCGGCAACAAGGCGGTGACGGACTTCCTCGCCTATCTCGAGACGCTGGTCGCGCGCCGGCGCCAAAAGCCCGGCAACCCCGAGCGCGACGTGCTGACACGCCTGATCCAGGGGGAGGAGAATGGCGAGCGGCTGACCGAGAAGGAGCTGCTGCACAATTGCATCTTCCTGCTCAATGCCGGGCATGAGACCACCACCAATCTGATCGGCAACGGCCTCGTCGCCCTGCACAGGAATCCAGAGCAGAAGCAGCGCCTGATCGGCAACCCCGACCTGATCAAGACCGCGGTCGAGGAGATGCTGCGCTATGAGAGCTCCAACCAGCTCGGCAACCGCATGACCACGGAGAAGGTCGAACTCGGCGGCGTCATGCTCGATGCCGGCACATCGGTCACGCTGTGCATTGGCGCAGCCAACCGCGACCCCGCGCAGTTTCCCGATCCTGAAAGCTTCGACGTCGCGCGCGCGCCAAACCGCCATCTCGCCTTCGCCACCGGCGCGCATCAATGCGCCGGCATGGCGCTGGCGCGGCTGGAAGGCGCGATCGCGATCTCGCGCTTCCTGGCGCGCTTCCCGAATTATGGCGTGAGCGGAACGCCGGTGCGGGGCGGACGGGTGCGGTTCCGCGGCTTCTTGAGCGTGCCCTGCTCGATCGGGTGAGGCCTCCAAAACAAAAACTGCGAAAACAACCCCATGCACCGTAGAGACCTGGTCGGCGAACGATGCCCTGTGGTTCCGCAGAACCATCTGACATTTCGGGGCAAATCAGGCCTCGTCCGCAATCGAGCGCCTGAAGGCTTCCAAGGCGGCAGACCGATACCCAAATCAAGTTGAGAGCCCGGTGCGTGCAGCAATGGAGCGACGACAGATGAGCTCATCCGTCATTGATTTGGTCGCAACAGAAGCACGCTTTGGCGCTCATAATTACGAGCCGATCGGGGCCGTCCTGTCCCGTGGCGAAGGTGTCTGGGTCTGGGATATCGAAGGTAACCGTTATCTCGATTGCCTCTCGGCCTATTCGGCGGTCAGCCAGGGCCACTGCCACCCCAAGATCCTGGCGGCAATGGTCGAACAGGCACAAAGGCTGACGCTGACCTCGAGGGCGTTTCACAACGACCAACTCGCCTTGTTCTACGAGGAGATCGCGGCGCTCACCGGTTCCCACAAGGTGCTGCCGATGAACAGCGGCGCCGAGGCGGTGGAAAGTGCGATCAAGTCGGTCCGCAAATGGGGCTATGAGGTGAAGGGCGTGCCGGACGGCCAGGCCGAGATCATCGTTTGCGCCAACAATTTCCACGGGCGCACGCTGGGCATCGTCGGCTTTTCGACCGACCCCGAGACACGGACGCACTTCGGGCCGTTCGCGCCGGGCTTCAAGATCATCCCGTTCGGCGACGCCGCGGCGCTGGAAGACGCAATCACCCCGAACACGGTTGCCTTTCTGGTCGAACCGATCCAGGACGAAGCCGGCGTCATCATTCCTCCAGCCGGCTATTTCACTGAGGTGCGCCAGCTCTGCACCGCCAACAACGTGATGCTGGTGCTCGACGAGATCCAGACCGGGCTCGGCCGCACCGGCAAGCTGCTCGCCGAACAGCACGAGGGCATAGAGGCGGACGTGACGCTGCTCGGCAAGGCCCTGTCCGGTGGCTTCTATCCGGTGTCGGCCGTGCTTTCGAACAACGAAGTGCTCGGGACATTGAGGCCCGGGCAGCACGGTTCGACCTTCGGCGGCAACCCGCTTGCCTGCGCGGTGGCGCGGGCGGCGATCCGCGTGCTGGTCGAGGAAGGCATGATCGAGAACGCGGCCAGGCAGGGCGCGCGCTTTCTGGAAGGTCTGAAGGACATTCGTGCCAACACGATCCGCGAAGTGCGCGGGCGCGGCTTGATGCTGGCGGTCGAGCTGCATCCCGAGGCCGGGCGCGCCCGCCGCTACTGCGAGGCGCTTCAGGGCAAGGGCATCCTCGCCAAGGATACCCATGAGCACACGATCCGCATCGCCCCGCCGCTGGTGATCACCAGCGACCAGGTCGATTGGGCGCTGGAGCGGCTCGCCACCACTCTGACGCAGGATTTATCTTGAGGCGGCCT
Source organism: Bradyrhizobium sp. SHOUNA76 (assembly GCF_023006445.1). Lineage (NCBI taxonomy): Bacteria > Pseudomonadati > Pseudomonadota > Alphaproteobacteria > Hyphomicrobiales > Nitrobacteraceae > Bradyrhizobium > Bradyrhizobium sp. SHOUNA76. The sequence goes on along the minus strand of NZ_JALBHA010000118.1, from coordinate 262 downwards.
GCGTCGGAAGATCGCAACGCCGACCGGGGCCGACAACGAACGATTCCGCCGTCTGTGCGTTGAAGGTCGTGGGCGATTACGAGCTGGGAGCCGAGATCATGCTTCCGCGTGGCGTTTGCCTGACGGCTGGTTTGGTTGGTGTCTCGATGCTGGCGGCGAGCGTCAGTGCGTTCGCCCAAGGGCCCGGCCAGGGACACGGAAGAGGCGGACCACCCGGTCCAGCGGCAGCCCCGGCAGCTCGGCCAGCAGCACCACCGGCCAT
>NZ_JALBHA010001189.1:0-375 GCF_023006445.1 Bradyrhizobium sp. SHOUNA76 | reverse complement strand
CGTGCTGCTGGTCGAGCACCACATGGGCCTCGTGATGTCGATCGCCGACCACGTCGTCGCGCTGAACTTCGGCAAGAAGCTCGCGGAGGGCACGCCCGCCCAGGTGCAGGCCGACCCCGACGTCATCAAGGCCTATCTCGGGAGCAAGGACCAATGACGACGCTGCTCAACGTCAAGGACCTGCGGGCCTATTACGGTCAGGTCCAGGCGCTCCATGGCCTGTCCTTCTCGCTCAACGAGGGCTCGCTCGTGACGCTGCTCGGGGCCAACGGCGCCGGCAAGACCACCACGCTGCGCGCGATCTGCAACATGGTGCGCTCCACCGGCGGCATCGAGTTCGACGGCAAGCCGCTCAACAACCGCTCGACCGAGAGC
>NZ_JALBHA010001188.1:0-375 GCF_023006445.1 Bradyrhizobium sp. SHOUNA76 | reverse complement strand
CGTGCTGCTGGTCGAGCACCACATGGGCCTCGTGATGTCGATCGCCGACCACGTCGTCGCGCTGAACTTCGGCAAGAAGCTCGCGGAGGGCACGCCCGCCCAGGTGCAGGCGGACCCCGACGTCATCAAGGCCTATCTCGGGAGCAAGGACCAATGACGACGCTGCTCAACGTCAAGGACCTGCGCGCCTATTACGGTCAGGTCCAGGCGCTCCATGGCCTGTCCTTCTCGCTCAACGAGGGCTCGCTCGTGACGCTGCTCGGTGCCAACGGCGCCGGCAAGACCACCACGCTGCGCGCGATCTGCAACATGGTGCGCTCCACCGGCGGCATCGAGTTCGACGGCAAGCCGCTCAACAACCGCTCGACCGAGAGC
>NZ_JALBHA010001187.1:0-379 GCF_023006445.1 Bradyrhizobium sp. SHOUNA76 | reverse complement strand
CGACGACTATATCGATGGCCGCGGCGGCTACGACCAGGTCACCTACAATTCGGACACGACGACCACGTCGGGTATCTATGTTCACCTGGCCGCGGGCATTGTGAACGGCGATGCGACGGTCGGTACCGACACGATACGCAATGTCGAGGCCGCTCGTGGCACCAATTTCGACGATACGTTCGATGCGACCGGGTTTGGCCAGATCGGCGCGACCAATGTCGGCTCCTCCGGCACCTTCAACGACTTCGCCGGCGCCGGCGGCGACGATACCATCATCGGCAACGGCTCCACCCGTCTGAACTACCAGATCGCGGCCTCGAGCGTCAGCGTCGACCTCGAGACCAGCGTCATCGGGACGACCAATGCAGTCACGGTGGCC
>NZ_JALBHA010001186.1:0-392 GCF_023006445.1 Bradyrhizobium sp. SHOUNA76 | reverse complement strand
CGTCGCCGAGCTGTCCTGGGACATCCAGCGCTACCGCATGTTGCGGCATAAATTGCTCGAGACCTATCGCCAAAAGGCGGTTGAGGCGGCGCTGCGGCGCATCGACATGGTTGGAATTGATTCCGAGTTCGAAGCGGAGGCCGAGACCTACACGCTACAAAATGCACTGAGCTGGCGGTGCGACCCCGTCGCTGCGTCCGAGATCGACGCGCGGCTCGCGACCTATGGCTTCGACCAACACGCCATCACCACCGAAGTCTACGTGCAGGCGCGCGAGGTGCTGGTCTTGTTCGAGGGGCTGCTCAACGCCGCACAAACCAAGCGCATGCTGCTCCTTCGCGAGATCAGGAATCAGCGCTTCCTCAATGGACCGCTGCGCCAATCGCGTTGAA
>NZ_JALBHA010001185.1:0-396 GCF_023006445.1 Bradyrhizobium sp. SHOUNA76 | reverse complement strand
CTCGCGAAAGGTCGGATCGCCCGAAAGGTCCGTGCGCATCGCAAGCGTGTTGGCGAAGAAGCCGATCAGCCCTTCCAGCTCGCGCCGCGTCCGGCCCGCGATCGGCGTCCCCACCACCACGTCGTCCTGGCCGCTCCAGCGCGACAGCACCGCCTGGAACGCCGCCAGCAGCACCATAAATAAGGTCGCGCCCTCCTGGCGCGCCAGCGAGGCGAGCGTGCGGCTCAGGCCAGACGACATCGCAAAGCTGTGCCGTGCCCCACGGAAGCTCTGCACCGCCGGACGCGGCCGGTCGGTCGGAAGATCGAGCATCGCCGGCACGCCGGAGAAGCGCGACCGCCAATAGGACAATTGGCGCTCCAGCACGGCGCCCTGCAGGCGCTGGCGCTGCCAGAT
>NZ_JALBHA010001184.1:0-397 GCF_023006445.1 Bradyrhizobium sp. SHOUNA76 | reverse complement strand
CCCGCCGACCACCCAGACCTCCAGGCCGCGCTCGACCAGGAGCCGGGCGGCCTCCGGATAGTACGTCCAGCGTTTTGAGACCCCCACCGAGCCTGGGGCGAGCGCCACCGCGGCTCCGGCGCTGAGGCCATTGGCCTGCCGCCAGCGGACGATGTCCTCGGACGGGACCCGCAATTGCGGCACCGGCCATTCGGGGGGTAGGGAGGCACCGTCGGGCTGGGCCAGGGCGGCGTTCTTGTCGATGAAACGGGGCAGCTTCTTCTCACCCCAGCGCCAGCGGTTGAGCAGGCCGAACCGGAACTCGCCGACAAAGCCGACCCGTTCAGGGATACCGGCGAGGGCGGGCGCGATGGCCGCCTTCCAGGTCCGCGGCAGCACCAGCGCCGTGCCGTAGTTC
>NZ_JALBHA010001183.1:0-397 GCF_023006445.1 Bradyrhizobium sp. SHOUNA76 | reverse complement strand
GGACGCCGCAGGGCGGGGCGAGTGTCGCCAGCGGCAGCGGCTCGCCTTTTGGCACGGCGAAGCGTCTTGATGCGAACCAGCCGAATTCGTCCTCGGTCAGTTTTTCGCCGCCGCGGCGGCTGCCTTCCTGGCGGACGATCACCGCATCGAGCTGACCTTCGTCATAGGCATCCTGCATCTCGCGCGAGAAGCCGATGGTGACGGCGAGGGTGAGGTTCGCTGACATCGCGTGCAGCCGTTCGAGCAGCGGCACGAGTTCAGGGCCCGCCGCATGATCGGAGATGCCGAGCGAGAGCGATTGCGCGGCCGGTGCATCACCCGACAGTGCACGATCATGTGCCGCCATCAGCGCGCGGGCGCGTTCGAGGAAGGCGGCGCCGCCGGCGGTGAGCCGGAC
>NZ_JALBHA010001182.1:0-399 GCF_023006445.1 Bradyrhizobium sp. SHOUNA76 | reverse complement strand
CGGCCGTTCCGCTCGCCGCATCATTCCGCGAGCATGGCCGCGCTCACCGGCGGCGGCATGCGTGCCAAGCCCGGCGAGATCTCGCTGGCGCATCAGGGCGTGCTGTTCCTCGACGAGCTGCCTGAATTCGATCCCCGCGTGCTGGATTCGCTGCGGCAGCCGCTGGAGAACGGCGAGGTCGCCGTGTCGCGCGCCAACCACCGCGTCACCTACCCTGCGCGCTTCATGCTGGTCGCGGCGATGAATCCGTGCCGCTGCGGCAACGCGTTCGAGCCCGGCTATGCCTGCAAGCGTGGCCGCATCGACCGCTGCACCGGCGATTACCAGGCGCGCATCTCGGGCCCGCTGATGGACCGCATCGATCTGCGCATCGAGGTGGCGGCCGTGACCGCGGCCGAT
>NZ_JALBHA010001181.1:0-401 GCF_023006445.1 Bradyrhizobium sp. SHOUNA76 | reverse complement strand
CGATCGAGGCGGGTCTTGCCGTGTCGCGCACGCGCGCGGCGGAGACATGGCTGCGCGGCCGCGGCGCGGGCCACGTGCTGTTCAAGATCTGCTCGACCTTCGATTCCACCGATGCCGGCAATATCGGCCCGGTGATGGATGCGCTGCGCGCCGACTGCGGTGAAGCTGCCGTTCTGGTGACGCCGGCGTTCCCGGAGACCGGGCGCACCGTCTACCAGGGTAACCTCTTCGTCGGCGCCGTACCGCTGAACGAGAGCCCGCTGAAGGACCATCCGCTGAACCCGATGCATGATTCCAATCTGGTGCGCGTGCTGGCGCGCCAGAGCAGGACGCAGATCGATCTCGTCGACCTCGCCACCGTGGCGCGCGGCGCGGATGCCGTGCGGACGCGGCTGGCCGAG
>NZ_JALBHA010001180.1:0-403 GCF_023006445.1 Bradyrhizobium sp. SHOUNA76 | reverse complement strand
CCGGCCCCTCGACAATTTGCCGCTGATGTCCGCGATCGCCGATCGCGCGCTGCGGTCCGACCAGGATGAGGGCACGCTGTCCTTCCTCGCCGCCGACGGCTCCCGCCGCGCGGTCAGCTACATCCGCATCGCGGGCACCAATGCCCGCCTGATCGCCAGCATCGACGAAGACAAGGTGTCCGAGGCGGTCAGCCGCGACATTCGCACCGCCTATCTCCAGCTCGCTTTCGTCGTCGTGTTCGTCCTGCTCGGCGCGCTGATCGCCGCCGAAAAACTCGTCATCAAGCCGATCGAGATGCTCGTCGACATGGCCAAACGTCTCGGCGAGGGCGATCTGTCGGCCCGCGCGGCGCGCAATCGCCTGCCGGCCGAGTTCGTGCCGCTGGCCCGCGCGTTCAACGCG
>NZ_JALBHA010000117.1:0-14542 GCF_023006445.1 Bradyrhizobium sp. SHOUNA76 | reverse complement strand
CCCGGCGCAGCTTGCGCGCCGCCTTCGAGCGCCCGCAGCCGCTCTTCGAGCTGGCGGTTGCGGTATTGCAGCTCCTCGTTCCGGCCGGTGAGCTGGCGCAGCTGGTTCTCCAGCCGCTCGATCCGCATCTCGGGATCATCGTCCGACTGCGCGAGTGCGGGCGAGCCGAAGGAGAGCAGCGTGGCCATCGCCACGGTGCCGGTAAAGACCTTAAATCTGGATGACATCTTGTCCTGACGACGAAAGCGAAATGGCCTGCGACGGAACAGTCGACGCGCCACACATTGAAGGGGAGTACGCCAAAACTGTGACTGGCACCACGGGGTTTCCGTCACGGATTGCTGAAACGAAACCGGCGCCCGAGAGGGCGCCGGCATAATCGGTTTCTGAAGATGAACGGCGCCTGACTGAGTGTCAGTATCTCGGCGTCAGGAACTCGCGTTCAGCACGGTGACGGCGCGACGGTTCTGCGACCAGCAGGAGATGTCGTTACAGACTGCGACCGGCCGCTCCTTGCCGTAGGAGATCGTGCGCATGCGGTTCGGATCGATGCCGCGCGAGGCGAGGAACGAACGCACCGACTGGGCTCTCCGCGCGCCGAGCGCGATGTTGTATTCGCGGGTGCCGCGCTCGTCGGCATGACCTTCGACGGTGAAGCTGTAGCGCGGATAGGTCTGCAGCCACTGCGCCTGCTTCTCCAGGGTCACGATCGCCTGCGGGGTCAGATCGGTCTGGTCGCTTTCGAAGAACACGCGGTCACCCACGTTCACCACGAAATCCTGCTGACTGCCAGGCGTTGCCGCATTGGCCATCGCATCCGTCGCAGCATTCTTGTTGGCGCAGGCACCCATCGACAGCGCGACGGCGAGCACCGCGACCAGCTTCAATCCCTGGAGGATACGCATAGGATGTTTCATTCCGGAGCCTCCACGCTCACGTTAGTCCACTGCTGTCCGGTCTACAGGGGGTTGGTTAAGCGAACGTTCCGTCAACCTTGACGGAACCTTGCCTCAGCCGATCAAATGCCCCCAACCAGCGAAAAGCACCCGTCATGGTTAATGGGTTGTAAATGTGGCGCGAGGGTGAAGGCAAGCCGCGCCAGCCGGCAAAAACGCCGCCTTTCGCCGGAATTCCGGGCCCAGGTCCTTGATGTGCGGCGGGCGAAAGGGCCAAGTCCGGCTCAACACTCCAGGTCCAAGCCCGAAGCAGGTCAGGATCCAAGGCGGGCCGGCGCGGACTCAGGCGTGCACGGCGTCCGCCACCAGCACCGGCCGCTGCGGCACCTGGCGCTGGCCACCGCGCCCGAACAGCATCCGCCGTTCGAAGGCGGTCGACCGCATGATCGGATAGCGCTCGAACACCTTCTTGCGGAAGGTCGGGAAGTCCGCCGCCATCAATCCGAACGGCTTGGTGAGGCCCGGAACCAGCCGCGGCTCGGCGATGGTCTCGTGCAGGAACACGCGCCGGTAGAAGGCCTGATGCTCGGGACGCACGATGGCAAGGCCGAGATCAGCACTGAAATGCTCGCAGGCCATGTAGGCGAGACGGGTCGTCAGATAGGGCAATTCCGGAACGCGCTTGACCTGGTCGGGATCGGCGACGAAGCGGGTCGGGTCGATCATGACCTCGCCGCGATCGAGCCGCGGCAACAGGACGTCCGGGAAGACGTCGGCCGAGGTGGATTCACGCCATTCCGACGTCAGCACGCTGATGCGCACCGAGCTGCAGAGCTCGCCATGGAGATAGACGCCGAAGGTCCACGCGTTCGGCAGCTCGTCGTAGCGGTCGGTGACCCGCGCCTCCGCCGAGGGCTTGACGGCGCCTTCCCGCAGATAGGCGCGGTAGCGGAGATTGTAGATCTCCTCCTTCTCCGCGACGGTTTCCGCAAGATGATAATCGACGTCGGTCAGAAGCTCCGCTCCCCGTCCAACAGCCGAAATGACAGATCTGGCTGAGGACTGCATTCCAACTCCTTACCCACACTCACGCCTGCGGCATCCAAAGCCAACTTCCTGCAAGACAACTTGCGCGGGCGAGTTGATTTATTAACACCTCCTTAACAAGTATGCAAAGCAATCGAACGGTTAGGGTTAATCACCGTAGCACTACGGTGCCCCTGCAACATTCTGAAATGATGGGACGTTTCGGGAAATGGACTTACGCGAAGCCGACCACCTGAAGCTGGCCTTCGCCGCGCCGTCCATGCGAGGCGTTGAGCAGCTGGCGCATCCGCACGGCAGGCACCGGGCGGCTGAACAGATAGCCTTGCGCCTCGGAGACGGTGCCGTCGGCGCTGATCAGATCGAGCTGCTCGTTGGTCTCGATGCCCTCGACCACGACGGCCATGCCGAGATCGGCGGATAGCCGCGCCACGCCGCGCAGCAGCGTCAGCGGGCGGTCGGTGTCGATCCCCTCGAGGAACGAGCGGTCGATCTTCACCTTCTGCATCGGGAAATTGTGCAGATAGCTGAGGCTGGAATAGCCGGTGCCGAAATCGTCGAGCGAGATGCGCACGCCCAGCGCGTGCAATTGCGACAGGATGTCGTGGGTGAGCTGGGTGTTGCGCAGCAGCGAGGACTCGGTGATCTCGATCTCCAGCCGATGCGCCGGTAGGCCCGACACTTCGAGCGCGTAGCGGATTTCACTCAGCACGTCGCGCTGGTGGAATTGCTGCGGCGAGAAGTTGACGGCGACGCTGACGCCATCAGGCCACTTCATGCATTCCATGCAGGCGCGGCGCAGGATCCAGCGGCCGAGATCGACGATCAGGCCCATGTCCTCGGCGACCGGAATGATGTCCACCGGCGAGACCGTGCCGCGCACGGGATGATTCCAGCGCAGCAGCGCCTCGCAGGTGGTGATCTTGCCGGACTTCAGATTGACCAGCGGCTGATAGAACAGCTCGAACTCCTCGTTGGCGAGCGCCTTGCGCAGATCGAGCTCGAGGATGCGGCGCGCCTCGACGGTCGCCGCCATCTCGTCGCGGAAGAAGCAGAAGGTGCCGCGGCCGTCCGCCTTGGCGCGATACAGCGCCATGTCGGCGTTCTTGAGCAGGGTGTCGGCACTGGCGCCCTCCGGCGAGGTCAGCGCGATGCCCACGCTGGCGCCGATCTCGACCAGGTGATTGTCGATGCGGTAGCGCTCGCTGAGCCGTTCGACGATACGGCGGGCAAGCGCGGCGGCGTCCTCGGGCGAAGAGATGTTCTGCTGGAACACGACGAACTCGTCGCCGCCGAAGCGGGCGACGAAATCTTCGGGGCGCAGCATCTCGCGCAGACGGTTGGCGACGGCACACAACAGCTGGTCGCCGCAGGGATGACCGAGCGTGTCGTTGACCTGCTTGAACTGATCGAGGTCGACGAAGAGCAGCGCGGAGAGGCGCTCGGCATGATGCGAATTCTTCAGCAGCCGCTCGATCTCGTCGTGGAAGCTGACCCGGTTGGGCAGCGCCGTGAGCTCGTCGTAACGGGCCAGATGGCTGATGCGGGCTTCCGCATTGGTGCGTTCGGTGATGTCTTCCAGCAGCAGCACCATGCCACCGCCGGTCATCGGCTGGAACGTCCAGGCCAGCGTGCGGCCGCGCGAGGAATCCGGATCGGCGGTGACGATCTCGCAGACCCGCGCATGCTCGATCTCGGCCAGGATCTGGTCGCCGCTCTCCGCCGAGATCGACCCGGCGGAAACGCAGGCCGCCACGATATCGGCGGCAGTGGCGCCGCGCTTGACGAGGTCCTCGGGCAAGCTCATCAGCTCGCCGAAGCGGTGGTTCATCACTGCAAGGCGGCCATCGGCGCGAAACATGCACAGGCCGTGCGGCATGTTGTTGAGCGCGGTGTCGAACTGGCTCGCCAGCGCGGATTCGCGGAAACTCGAGGTCAACGCCTTGACGAAGATCGCGTGCAGGCTGAGGTTGATGTTCTTGAGCCCGATGAAGAAGAACACGAGCAGGATGGCAAGTCCGATGTGGTAGAATCCGCCGTGCAGCAGCAAGGCGAGCGACATCGGACCGCAGGCCAGCGCGACGTGCCACTGGATCACCCGGGGCTGTCCGTAATTGCGGGCGGCGCCGCCCGCGGTGTAGCCGATGCCGATGGCGACACAGAGCATATCGGCGACCGGATCGTTGTTGTTGTAGATGACGACGAAAGCCCACACACCGAGCACCGCCGCATAGCTCAGCGCGCCGATCCAGTAACGCGGCTCCAGGTGCTTGGCCTCTTCGAACGACAGCGGCTGGGTGCGGTTTTCGTATCCGCGCATCTGGAATGCACGTGCGGTGCCGATGGCGATCAGCAGGAACGCGAGCGGCCACAGCCAGACGTCGCCCGTCTTCAACGCAGTCATCACCGCGGCCACGGCCGCGGAGGCCGAGCCGAGGAAGATCGCCCAGAAATTCTGCACCATGGAGTTGATGAGAGCGGCGTAGAGTATCGGCTCCAGCTCGTCTCGATCACTCTGCTTCTGGTCGGCCAGTTGCATTGGCTTGTTACGCGTCCTGTTTGGAGCGTACTTTTACCCAGCCCTAGTGAAGTCTTTCTGAGGGAACATCGTTAAAGTCGAGTTGTTTTTCGGCAATGACGAACCTGTTTCTGTTGATATTTCAATCAACTAGGCAAGCCTTGCCGGGATCAAGGTGAAGGAAAGCTTGCTTTCCTCCCCAAACCCGAAAAATCTGTGCATTTTTTTCGACAACATCGCACGTTGCGAGCGCGGGATTTATTGGCCCGCGGTCGAGGACAATAGCGGCGACCATGCCGGGTCGGAGGCGAAGCCCGGCGTCGGCACCTTCAGCTCGTTGCGTCCCGAAATGTCGACGCTGTACAGCGAGGGGCCGCCGTTACCGCCGGGATCGCGGAAGAACATCAGGACGCGGCCGTTCGGCGAGAAGGTCGGGCCTTCATTGTGGAAGCCGGAGGTGAGCAGCCGCTCGCCGCTGCCATCGGGCTTCATGACGCCGATCGCGAATTGTCCGCCCCCCTGTCTGGTGAAGGCGATGTAATCACCCTTCGGCGACCACACCGGCGTCGAGTAGCTGGCGTTGGTGTCGTCCTTGGAGAAGGAGATCCGCTGCGCCTGTCCGCCGCCTGCGGCCATCACGTAGATCTGCGACCTGCCGCCGCGATCGGATTCGAAGCAGATGCGGGCGCCGTCCGGCGAGTAAGACGGAGACGTGTCGATCGCCGGCGTGTCGGTGAGGCGCGTGGTCGAGCGCGAGCGCAAATCCATCACGAACAGGTTGGAATTGCCGCCTTGCTGCAGGCTCATGATGACACGCTGGCCATCCGGCGAGAAGCGCGGCGCAAAGGTCATGCCCGGGAAGTTGCCGACGATCTCGCGCTGGCCGGTCTCGATGTTGAAGAGATAGACCTTCGGATCGCCCTGGCCGAACTCCATATAGGTGATCTCTTGCGAGTTCGGCGAGAAGCGCGGCGTCAGCACGAGGTCGGATCCGCGGGTCAGGTAGCGCACATTGGCGCCGTCCTGGTCCATCATCGCGAGCCGCTTGACGCGGCGCTCCTTCGGGCCGCTTTCGTCCACGAACACCACGCGGCTGTCGAAATAGCCCTTCTCGCCGGTCATCCGCTCATAGATCTGGTCGGAGATGATGTGGGCGATGCGGCGCCAATATTCCGGCGAGGTGAAATATTGCTGGCCGGCGAGCTGTTGGCCGGAGACCACGTCCCACAGGCGGAATTCAGCCTTGAGCCTGCCGTCCGGCTGCCGCGTCATACGGCCGGTGACGAGGGCCTGCGCGTTGAGCGTCTTCCAGTTCTGGAATTGCGGCGCGACGTCCATGTTGCTGATGCGCTCGATGAAGGCGGCCTGGTCGATCGGCGCGAACAGGCCCGAGCGCTTCAGATTGTTGGTGATGACCTGCGTGACGCCGTTGCCGACGTCGCCGTCGGACGGTGAGCCCGGCAGGAAGTTGGTGATCGCGATCGGGATCGGCTGGAATGCCGTCGGATCGATGCGGAGGCGGCCCTCAGGGCCTTGAGCGAGGGCGCGTCCGCTCCCGAGCATCGCGAGCGTCGATCCGGTCAGGGTCATGAAGCGGCGGCGGTTCATCGATCGGACGTCATTCATTGCAAAATTCTTTTGTTCGGATGTCACAACATATCTTTCAGGCCGAAAGTCATGGGAATGAGCTTCCAGCTCTCGTACTGCTGCTTCGGCATGAACGAGTAGACCTGACACTGCACGATGGCGCGCTTGGCGCTCTCCGCCACCGCCTGCGCGATCGACCGCGACGGTCCTCGCACCGCGACGACAATCGGCTCGGAGGCCAGCGATCCATCGATCTTCATGGGAATGTCGATGTCGGCCTCGTACTGATCGGCATCCTGCCCATTATAGGTGGGCGTGAAGCAGCGCTTGACCGCGCCCTGGAATGCACCACGCCAAGTCGCGACGTTATTCGCCGCCGCGCCGGTCGCCGATCCCAGCGCGGCCGACGCATTCAGAGCGGAGCCAGTAAGTTCGTGCCGGGTCGCGGTGCGCTTGTCGAGGTCGCGCTGGATCTGCGCGGGATCGAAGGTGCGCTCCTTGGGCTTCGGCTGCTGCTGCGGCTGCACGGCCGCAACCTTCTGCTCCACCGGCTTCGGCGGCGGCTTCTTCGTCTCCAGCTTCTTCTGGAGCTCGGCGATCGGATCTTCCTTGGCCGGATCAGGCTTCTTTTCCTGCGGCTTCGGCTCTTCCTTCGGCTTCGCTTCAGTCACGGGCTTGGGCGGCTCGGGCTTCTTCTCGACCGGCTTCTCGACCGGCTTTGGCGGCGGCTCCGGCTGCGAGTTGGTCTTGATCAGCTCTTTCTTCTCGGTGACCTTGCCGACGGCGTCTTCCTCGGGCTTCGCTTCCGCGATCTTCTCGACCTTCGGCTTCGGCTCTTCCTTCTTGCCGGTCTTCTGCCCCGCCATCATCTTGGCGAGCTGATCACTGGAGATGATGTCGATCGGGAGCGACTCTTCTGGCGCGACATAGGCCTTGCTGCTGAAGGTGACGAGCCCCCATCCCAGCACGAGGACGTGGAGGGCAATCGACGCAACGAGTGTCTTGTCGACGTTCACCTTCACGGCTTACCCCTGATCCGCTTCCGTGACGAGGGCAAGCTTCTTGAATCCGGCGCCGGACAACAGACCCATCACCTTGGCCACCGTGCCGTAATCCGCCTTCTTGTCGGCACGCAAATAGATGCGCTCCTCGAGGCCGCCGCGGGCGTCCGTGATCGCCTTCAGCTTGGGCACCAGTTCGTTGATCGCGATCTCGGCGTCGTTGATGAAGACCTTGCCCTTGATGTCGACCGACATCTGGATCGGCTTCTGGTCGTTATTTTCGAGGCTCTTGGCCTGGGTCTGCGGCAGGTCGAGCGGCACGCCGACGGTCAGCATCGGCGCCGACACCATGAAGATGATGAGCAGCACCAGCATCACGTCGACCATCGGCGTGACGTTGATCTCGGCCACGACGGGCTTGCGCCGGCCTCGGCGCCCGCCGCCTCCGGACGAACTCGCAACGTTCATCGCCATGATGGAGTGCCCAAATTGCCCTTCACACTATACATGCCGCCCGTCAGCCCCGCTCGTCGATCTGACGCGACAGGATGGCGGAAAATTCATCGGCGAAGCCTTCGAGCCGCTGGGCCTGCCGGTTCACCTCGGAGGTGAACTTATTGTAGAAAATAGTGGCAGGAATGGCGGCGATAAGGCCGACGGCAGTCGCAAACAGCGCCTCCGCGATGCCCGGCGCCACCACCGCCAGAGAGGTATTTTTCGACGCCGCGATCGACTGGAAGCTCGACATGATGCCCCAGACCGTGCCGAACAGCCCGACGAAGGGGCCTGCGGAGCCGACGGTGGCGAGCACCAGCAGCCGGCGTTCCAGCCGTTCGACCTCACGCGCGATCGAGACGTTCATCACCTTGTCGATGCGCATTTGAAGACCTGCGACCGAGCGGGTGTGGCTCTCGAAGGAGCGCTTCCATTCGCGCATCGCCGCGACGAAACAGGCGGCCATGGAGTGCGTCGGCTTGGCCGAGAGGGTGCGATAGAGTTCCTCGATCGATTCGCCGGACCAGAATGCCTGCTCGAAACGGTCCATCGAGCGGCGGGTACGGGCGAACAGGAAGATCTTGTCGATGGCGATCGCCCAGACCCAGACGGAGCAAGCCAGGAGCCCCAGCATCACCGCTTTCACGATCCAGTGAGCCTGCCAGAACAGCGCGATCAGCGACACGTCCGCGGAAGCGGCAACCGGAAGGGCTGACTGAGCCACGTCGGCCGGATTCATAAGCAGTATCCTCTCAAGGCGATCGTTACCCGATGTGCCGGCCAGCAAATGGCCGCCGGTTCCCCAATAGCCGCGCTAGAACCGGCGCGGCCGGCAAGCCCGCTCAAAGCCTTGTCTTTCTGGGGTGCAGGGGCTCGTCCAAAGCCGGCCGTCTGCATTCCCTGCCAAGATGTCAAAACTATGGGCCTTTGGCCCCGGGCCTTGACGGGCCTCGGCTTTCCGCTTTGGGCGCGACTGTCCGCCCTTACCAGAGCCCGCCGTTGGTTAATGCGAGGTTACCGGGGGTGAATTTGGCTGCGGGAAAGGCAGGCGGCGCAGGCGGTTGGAGGTGACGGACAAGGCTCGGCCCGCGTCCGGGGCAGGAGAGTTCCGCGTGCGGGGTTCAGCCCGAGGAACCACGCTCCCCGGACAATTTCCCGAAGACTGGCGATCTCGCACGCCTTACGGGCGGCGCCGCCGGCGCAGGCTGAGCGCGTACAGCCAGCCGCCAGCGGCGATCAGCACGGGCAGACCGAAGAGTGCGAAATCGCGCAGCAGGATCACGGGTCAAGACCCGCTTCGGCAAATGAGACCGCCCGCCTGAGCGCGAAGGCGGCGAGTTGATAGAGGGCGCCGCTGAGAAAGAGGTGCCAGGCACCGCCGGCTACGAACTCCTGATAGGTTTTGACCTCCGTCGGCCATCCATTGAGGAATGCAACCGCGAGCGGCAGCCAGCATCCGAACCGTTCGAACAGATCTGAGGCACGCGCGAACAGAGCGACGCGCTGCCTGGTCTCCTTGTATTCGGCGATGGTCATGTTCGTACTCGTCGGCGCAGGCGAAAAAGGCGCCGTTGGGGCTTGGTCGGACCTCGTTACGACCAGGTTCTAAGGGGCCCACGTTTTCTGAAGGGGCCATGGACCACGACGCCGCCTCCGAGGCGTGTCAGGCCGCCGAAGCCGGTTCGGGACAGTTGGTGAGCCGCGCGGGATTTCCGACTGCGGTACAGCCACCGGGAACGTCGGAGGTCACGACCGTGTCGGCGCCGATCCTGGCGAAATCACCGATCCGGATATCGCCCAAAATGGTCGCCCCGGCGCCGATGAAGACGCCGCGACCGATGCGCGGCGAGCGCGTCGGCAGCTCGTTGCCGCGGCCGATGCTGACATTCTGAAGGATGGTGACCTCGTCGCCGATCACGGCATTGGCGCCGATCACGATGCCCGTGGCGTGGTCGAGATAGACGGACGAGCCGATGCTGGCCGCCGGATGAATGCTGACCTGCAACACGTTCGACGCCTCGTTCTGAAACAGCAGCGCTGCATCGCGATGATCATGATGCCAAAGCCAGTTCGAGACGCGCCAGGCTTGCAGCGCGACATAGCCCTTGAAATGCAGTAGCGGCGCCAACAGGCTGGCGATGGCGGGATCGGTGCGCACGATGGCCAGCAAGTCGCGCCCGGACGCTTCGACCAATTCCGGCGAGTGGCGAAAGGCGTCGCTCGAAAAGGCCGTGAAACGCGTTTGCTCGGCGACGCTGCCGCCAAGCCTGCGCCCGATGAGATCGGCCAGAGCCGCCGCAAAGCCGTCATGGACGAGAACGGCTTCGGCAAGCGACTTGCCGAAGACGTGATCGGATGCGACCGCACGCCGCGCCTCATCGCGTATCTCCTGCCAGAGGCGATCGGTCGTCGCGGTCACCGCTGCTGTCATCGCCGCCTCCCGTGTTTTGGGGCTTCCTTCACGTCTCAAATATAGCCGGCGGGCACCCCGCACACCACGTCGCGAGCAGCACGGCGCTACCGGAGCACCGTGCCGCAGCTCCCCGTGAGGCTACGAGCTTGCGTGCCGGGCATCCGCAACCATATAGTTAGTTGAGCTTTCGGCCGATGCGGCTTTGGCCGGGGATATCCCAGGCAAAGCAGCTGGTTCAAACCCCCGCGGTGGTCCGCCATCCGCGGGTTTTTCGTACCCGGCGGCCCTCGATGCTGCCGCTGCAATCCCGGATTCCCGTTACCAAAGGTCACGCTGAAACATGTCGCCTAACGCGCCCGACGACGACCACCACGACGACATCATGTATCCCTCCGCGGTGCCGTTCCTGTTGGTCCATCTCGGATGCTTTGCGGCGATCTGGTCAGGCGTCACCTGGCAAGCGGTCGCGATCTGCGTCTCGCTGTATGTCGTGCGGATGTTCGCAATCGGAGCGGGCTACCACCGCTACTTCTCGCATCGGGCGTTTGCAACCAGCCGGGTGTTTCAGTTCATCCTGGCGTGCCTTGCGCAAAGCACCTCGCAGAAGAGCGTGTTGTGGTGGGCGGCCAAGCACCGGCACCATCATCTGCATTCCGACACCGAGAACGACGTGCATTCACCGCGTCACCGCGGCTTCCTGTACAGCCATCTCGGCTGGATTTTCTATCGGCAGCACGACGGGACCGATCTCGTGAAAGTCGGCGATCTCGCGGCCTATCCCGAGCTGATGTGGCTGCATCGGCTCGAGCTGCTGCCGGCCGTTGTGCTCGCGGCGCTCTGCTTCCTGGTTGCGGGATGGTCGGGTCTGGTCGTCGGCTTCCTGTGGAGCACGGTGCTGCTCTATCACGCGACCTTCTGCATCAACTCGCTCGCCCATGTGCATGGACGCAAGCGCTACGTGACGGGCGACGATTCCCGCAACAACTGGCTGCTGGCGCTGCTCACCCTGGGTGAGGGCTGGCACAACAATCACCACGCCTACCAGAGCAGCGTCCGACAGGGCTTTCGCTGGTGGGAGATCGACGTCACCTATTACGTCCTGAAAATGCTGTCCTGGTTCGGAATCGTCTGGAACATGAAGTCGCCGCCCGAACAGGTGCTGCGCAACGAGCAGCCGCTCGGCGCCCGGGTCATCAATCGGGCAGCCCACCAGCTTGCCGGCCGGTTCGATGCACAGGCCCTGGCGCACGCCATCTCATCGGCGCTGCACCGGGCGGACCCGGCCCAGCTGCAGCTGCCGACGCTGCACGACATCCTCAATCGCGCACATGACGGCGTCGACGCGCTGACACACCTGCATCTGCCAAAGATACCGACGCGCGAGGAGTTTCTCGCCGAGGCCAAGGCGATGTTCGCACGAACGCGATCGCTCAACGAGATCGTCGATCACGCCTACGAACACTTCCTGGCTTCGGTTCGCGCGCAGCTCGCCACGGCGCGCTGAACCACAGCTCAAGCGGCCGCCTGGCCCCAAGAACAGCCGCGCCGGCGCGTGAAACAACCGCGCCGGTCCAGGAGCGCGATGCGATCAGGATGAATCGTCATCGCGCTTCAGGTTGTTGTCTAAGCACGATCTCCGCACAAACGCGTTCCGCATTTGCTGCGCAGTTTTCCGGATCGTGCCTTAGAGTTCGACCTTCAACCGTCTTGCCGTCTGCGGCCCTACCTGTCCGTCGACAATGAGTCCTTTGGTCGCCTGAAAGGCCGCTACCGCCGCCACCGTCAGGTCGTTGTATTCACCGTTGATCGGCCCCGGATTGAACCCCAGCTCTTTCAAGGCGCGTTGAATATTTCGAACGACGGACGCCTTCATGTCCGGCTGCCCGAGCGCATACAGCTGGCTCGGCCCAACCAGGTCGAGTTCTTCACCCGCCTCCCCATACGTAAAGTTTGGTAGAAAGACGCCCGTATCCCAATTTCGGCCCGACACCTTGCCGCGACGAACGCCATAGGCCGTGCCCATCGCCTCCACGGTGCCGCCCTTGCCGTCACACACGACGATGTGTCCCATCATGCCTGGTCCGGGCGGATAGCGAAGGAGAATGCCTCCCACCGTTGTCGCTGCCTGCCGCCACGGAACGCGTTTTCCAAGTTTCTGTGAATCGCTCTTCCAGGCCCCCGTGTAGGCCTCGACCGTTGCAGGATTGCCGTTGTCGTCGACACACCCGTATAGGACTCCGCCGACCTGATACACCAGCCAGGACATGAACTCCGCACAGTCCCAAGGACCGTGCCAGTTCTTGTTGTTCTTTGGCACGCAGACGTTGACGTATTTCTCGCCAATGCGGGACTCGGCCAGCTTCAGCATCTTTTCGCCGTCGGTCATGCTATTTTCCTTTTGCGCAATCAGACTCGCTAAAATTCGACCCTCAATATCGAGACATCCATCTTCGAAACCCGGCGAAGCTCGCACGCAAAAAGGCGACAGGCGCTCTAGGGGCGCTCCGAAGCCGTTCGGGCATTCAAGCGGAGATTCAACGCCGCCTGCGTGACCACGCCTGCATTTCCGTCGACCGGTATCTTGGCGT
Organism: Bradyrhizobium sp. SHOUNA76; assembly: GCF_023006445.1. Taxonomy (NCBI): domain Bacteria; kingdom Pseudomonadati; phylum Pseudomonadota; class Alphaproteobacteria; order Hyphomicrobiales; family Nitrobacteraceae; genus Bradyrhizobium; species Bradyrhizobium sp. SHOUNA76. Next base: position 2,000 of record NZ_JALBHA010000117.1, on the reverse strand, counting down.
GGCCTTGAAACCACTCGACCGCCTGCGCCGTGGCGGGACCATATCGTCCATCCACGACAAGCGCCGGCTCAGCCCCGAGATCGTTCAGGGCCTCCTGAAGCTCGCGCGTTTCATCAGACGAGGTTGCGGTTTTCCAGGCCACCTGGTTCGCGCCGCTCTTGCCTATTGCACTCCACACGATCTCGAAGAGCTCGGTGCGACCGCTCAGGCCGTTGTAGCCACCGTTGATGACCCGCGTGATCGTACGGATATCGTTTCGATCCGCATAAGCGTTCAGGCCTCCCTCATTCCATTCGTGAAGGGCAGGAAGGAGGGCCGCTTCGGGTGCGACAATCAGATCCGGATTGCCGTAAAAGTCCACGCCTGCAAGTTTGCCCATGCGCGAGTAGTTGGCTCCGCCCGTCGTCTGCAACAGGCCACCACCGCGATATTTGTATCCGTCGCCGGGCTTGGTATTGCCGAGCTCCTTCGCCTTCTTCGGATTCCCCAATCCGTAGACGCGCTCGGCCAACGCGCGATCGTTGTTGAGATATTGATCGACCTCGTCGGGACGGATCGCCGCGCTGTGATGGCCGATGCCGAAAATCTCGAGAAGACGCGCCGAGGTTTTGTATTTGAGGCTCTCGAACAGAACCGTGCCGCGCCCCGTCTCATACAGGGCCTGAGCAAGGAAGTGCGCGATGCGCAGCGGAGTATTGATCTTGAAGCGCTCGAAGATTTCGTCGCCGTCTTCAAAGGCCTTGAGGTAATTGGGATAGCAGCGAGGGGCTACCTTCCGAACGATCGTTACGATCCGCACGAAAATACTCCCGAATATTCAGCCAAATATCATCGAGTGAAACGTCGCGAGATTACGCACAACATCCTCTGGTTGCAATAGGAGATTGAGTTTCGGGCAGCCGGGCCTTCGGTTGTGCAGGAGCTTGATCTCGCCTGAGGATGGCGGCCGAAGTCCGACCATCTCTCTTCCGCGCGCGGACATTGAAGCAGATGTCCCAAAGCAAACCGCCCGCCTGCGTTGTGCAGACGGGCGGTTCGGGGCCATCAGGACTTTGGGGGCATGCGCCTGAAGGCTTTGAGAGGTGTCAGCCTTGAAGGTCAGCCCTGCTGCTGATCGGTCGGCGGCGGGGTCGGACGCGTCTTGTGCTGCGCCATGAACTGGTCGAACTCTTCCTTGTCCTTGGCGTGACGCAGACGGTCGAGGAAGTTTCTGAACTCGACCTGCTCCTCCTCGAGGCGCTGCAGCGTCTCAGAGCGGTATTCGTCGAAGGCACGGTTGCCGGAGGACGGCGGGCCGAAGCCAAAGCCGAAGCCACGGCGCTCCATGCGGCCACGCATGCGATCCATCTTGTACTGCATCCGCTCCATCTTGTTCTGCCAGCGATCCTGGTGGCTCCAGCACGACATTCTTCTGCTCCCGAGTGTGAAAAAGAGAAGGGCAAGTCCGATCGGCCACCAGATGATGAAGCCGAGGATGGTCACGGCGATCCAGCCGGGATGCCAGGGCGTATCGAGCATGCGGGGGCGCTCGTAGTTTTGATCCGAAGGGCCGCGCCATCGATTGACATCAGCGGTGTAGGCCATTTCCCATCTCCATCACGGCATCTGCGCCGTTGTGAATGTAAATAACATTTACATAGCTAGACCATCTCGCGATTTTGTCAAGCAGGCCGCCTGACACGCCCGCGTGATTATTCGCGTAACTTTATTTCGGCTTGCCCCAGGGGCCGCCGGGCGGCACGCCTGAACCGGAGGATGCCTCCGGTGGCACCGGCGGAGGCTCGGCGCTCTTGGCTGGCGGACGGCGATCGGTCGGGAAGCCGAGGCCCCGCAGATAGATCAGCACCTCGGCCTCTAACAGCTCATCCGGCGACATCGGCAGTTTTCGTCGCGCGGCGTCCCCACGCGAAAACAGCGAGGCCACGCCGTGCGCCATCGACCAGATGTGCAACGCCATCATCATCGCCGGCGGCCGCGGCGTGCCGGGCGGCGCCAGCGCC
>NZ_JALBHA010001179.1:0-411 GCF_023006445.1 Bradyrhizobium sp. SHOUNA76 | reverse complement strand
CTGCTCGAGGCCACGGCAAAGTTCGACCGGCTGACGTTGGATGCATCCAAGCTTCGCGTCACCGCCGCCGAGATCGAAGCCGCGACAAAGGCCTGCGATGCCGCGACCCTCGATGCGCTCAAGCTCGCGCGCGACCGCATCGAGACCTATCACCGCCGCCAGCTGCCGACGGACGAACGCTTCACCGACCCGCTCGGCGTCGAGCTCGGCTGGCGCTACACCGCGATCGAATCTGCCGGCCTCTATGTGCCCGGCGGCACCGCGGCCTATCCATCCTCGGTGCTGATGAACGCCGTGCCCGCAAAGGTCGCCGGCGTCTCGCGCCTCGTGATGGTGGTGCCCTCGCCCGACGGCAAGCTCAATCCGCTGGTGCTGGCGGCCGCGCATCTCGGCGGCGTCAGCGAGATCTAC
>NZ_JALBHA010001178.1:0-415 GCF_023006445.1 Bradyrhizobium sp. SHOUNA76 | reverse complement strand
CATGTACCGCGGCCTGCGCGCCATCGTGCGATGGTGCGTCAATCACCGCATCACCGTGGTGGCCGCAACCGTCGGCGTCTTCATCGCCTCGGTCGTCGGCTTCGGCCATGTGCAGCAGCAGTTCTTTCCGCTGTCCGAGCGGCCCGAGCTGTTCTTGCAATTGCGCCTGCCGGAAGGCACCGCGTTCAACGTCACCGAAAAGGCGGTGAAGCAGGCCGAGACGCTGCTGAAGGACGACAAGGACATCGAGACCTATACGTCCTATGTCGGCCAGGGCTCGCCGCGCTTCTGGCTCGGCCTCAATCCGCAGCTTCCGAACGAGGCCTTTGCCGAGATCGTCATCGTCGCCAAGGGCGTCGAGGCGCGCGAGCGCATCAAGGCCAAGATCGAGAACGCGGCTGCCGACGGCATGCTG
>NZ_JALBHA010001177.1:0-416 GCF_023006445.1 Bradyrhizobium sp. SHOUNA76 | reverse complement strand
CTCGCCGGCGGCGAGCGCGACCTCGCGGGCGGCGTGGGCGAAACGGGTGATCGAATCGACCATCAGCAGGACCGATTCGCCCCGGTCGCGGAAATATTCGGCGACCGCCATGGCCGTCTTCGGCGCCAGCCGCCGCATCATCGGGCTTTCGTCTCCGGTCGACACGATGGTGACGGCACGCTGACGATCGTTGCCCAGCACGTCCTCGATGAACTCGCGCACCTCGCGGCCGCGCTCGCCGACCAGGGCCAGCACGACGGTGTCGAAACCCTGGCTACGGGCGAGCATCGCAAGCAGCGTCGATTTGCCGACGCCGGAGCCGGCAAAGATGCCGACGCGCTGGCCGGCGCAGATCGGCGCGAACAAATCGATGACGCGCACGCCGGTGCGCAGCGGCTTGTGCACGCGTGCGCGCT
>NZ_JALBHA010001176.1:0-423 GCF_023006445.1 Bradyrhizobium sp. SHOUNA76 | reverse complement strand
GGCCCGTGCAGCAGCGCGGCGGCGAGCGTGCACATTGCGACGATGCCGAGCAGCACGAAGGCGGTGGCAGGCACAAGGAAGCCGTAGAGCGCATAGGCGGCATAGATGGTCGCGAATGCCACCGCCGTACCGGCCGCGGTGAGAATCGCGGGAATGTTGGCGATCGGCAGCGCCTGGATGTTGGAAATGCTCTCCTTGCGCCGCGACCATTCGCCGGCCCCGAGCAGCGCAGCTGCGAACAGGCCGCCCAGAAACACGCGTACGCCGGGGCCGAGGAGGCCGGCCTCGATCGAATAGCGCACCATGAAGAAGCCGCCGAGCGCGAGCGCAAGGCCGCCGATCCACACCACCCAGCGGGTGCCAAGCTGCTCCTCGAAGCCCGGCGCAGGCGCGGGCAGTGGGGGCGGCGGTGCATCGGCTTCA
>NZ_JALBHA010001175.1:0-431 GCF_023006445.1 Bradyrhizobium sp. SHOUNA76 | reverse complement strand
GGCCGCACCGAGCCCGGTGTCTGCTACCGGCTGTGGGACGAGCCGCAGACGGCCTCGCTCGCGCCTTACACCCAACCGGAAATCCTCAGCGCCGATCTGTCCTCGCTGGTGCTCGATCTCGCGCAATGGGGCGTCGCTGACCCCACAGCGCTGTCGTTCCTCGACCCGCCGCCCGTGCCGGCCTGGAAGGAGGCCAAGAGCCTTCTCTCCGAGCTCAACGCGCTCGATGCCGATGGCCGCATCACCGCGGAAGGAAAAAGCCTGCGTGCACTGGCGCTGCCGCCGCGGCTGGCGCGCATGATCGTGGATTCGCATCGTGCCGGCGAGGGCGAAGCAGCCGCGGAGATTGCCGCGATCATCACCGAGCGCGGGCTCGGCGGCGACAGCGTCGATCTCGAGCACCGCCGCGACCAGTTCCGCCGCGACCGTTC
>NZ_JALBHA010001174.1:0-431 GCF_023006445.1 Bradyrhizobium sp. SHOUNA76 | reverse complement strand
AACCAGGGTGGCGACCCAGGTGGATGCGGAGGCGCGCGCGATCCGTTCCGGCGTCACCGGGCGGACCATACGCCTGCCTGGTGATGTGGTGGTGCAGGCGATGCTGGCCTCACGCTGTGCCGACCGGGCCGCGGGGCGGTCGATCGATTTCTTTCCGTCGGGCATGTCGTGCGGCGGGGTGATCGCCTTGGCGCGGCCCGGCATGGGATATGAGGTGCGCGTCAACTGGCTGACCGGAGGCGTCGAGATTGTTGCGCAGAAGCTGCTCTGATAGCGCCGGCTTCACCCTGATCGAGGCGCTGGTCGCGCTCGCGATCATCGCGGTCGTGCTCGGGACGATCGGCTCGGTGATCGCCACGACGGTGAAGGGGACGCGCGCGATCGACCAGCGTCTGGCACTCGCGGGCACGGCCGAGACCCTGCTCGCGGAC
>NZ_JALBHA010001173.1:0-433 GCF_023006445.1 Bradyrhizobium sp. SHOUNA76 | reverse complement strand
ATCTTCGGGGGTGACGGGCGCCTCAGGGGACGCTTCCAGCGGCGGCTCCGCCTGCGCGGCCTCGTCCGGCAGGTCCATGCCGGGAGCGTCTTCGACGGTGACGGCTTCAACGGCGGCCTCGGTGGATGCCTCCTCGGGCAAGCCGGCGACGGCCTCCGCAGCGGTCTCGGTCGAAATCTCCGCGCTGCCCTCAACGGGCGGCGTCTCTGCCGCGACCGTCTCGGTCACGACAGGCTTTTGCGGCAGCGGCGGACGCTTCTCCATGCGATAGCCGAGGGCACGTAGTACCGACGCAAAATCCTCGCCTGCGGAGCCGGTGAGCGAGGTCATCGCCTGCGTCACCACGAAGCTGCGGCCGTCAAAGGCGCCGGCCGGCTTTTCGCCGGACGCGTTCGCGCGCCAGGCCAGCGCCGGGCGGATCAGGTCGGCAAGG
>NZ_JALBHA010001172.1:0-436 GCF_023006445.1 Bradyrhizobium sp. SHOUNA76 | reverse complement strand
CGTGGTGTCGGGTCCCTTCAGCAGCACGACGGCGCCGCAACGCTCGGCGGCGGCGCGCACGCGCTCCAGCTTGGAGCGGCCCGGATTCTTGTTGCTGAGGTCGGAGAACAAGCGCGGAAACTCGCCTTCGTGCGGGGTCAGCACCACCGCATTGTCACCTGAGGACTTGATCGATTCGAACAGCCGCTCGGGGGTTGCGGCAAAGCTCGTCAGCGCATCGGCATCGAGCACCAGACGACGTTGGGCGCTGAGCGCGGTGTGAACGAGATCGCAGGTGCGCTCACTGACGCCCGCGCCGGGACCGATGATGCAGGTGCCGTAGCGCTTGTCGCCGAGCAACTCGCCGAACTCGACGACGGTGTCGACGGGACGCACCATGACAGCCGTGAGCGCGGCCGCGTTGATCGCGAGCGCATCGCGCGGGCTCGCCAGCGTC
>NZ_JALBHA010001171.1:0-439 GCF_023006445.1 Bradyrhizobium sp. SHOUNA76 | reverse complement strand
TGCCATGATCGGCTCTTCCTGGCGCTGGACCGCGACGGACGCGCGGCCCGTCGTGGTGACGTCGAGGCCGCGGCCATGCTGGGCCACGATGCGGTTGAGCTCGGCGAGGGCCTCGATCTGGTCGACGATCACCTTGCGCATCTGCGCAGTGCTCTCGGCGGCCTCCTGCGGCATCTCGAGCACGCCGCGGCGCAGCTCGTTGCGGGTGGCTTCGAGCTCGTTGTGCATCTCGAAGGCCATCTGCTTCATGCTGGAGACGAGGTTGGTGAACTTCTCCGTCGACTGCTTGAACATCGTATCCGCCTCGTCCGTGGTCTGGCGGTAGATGTCGTGCATCGCCTCGATGGTCTGGCGATGCTCCTCTTCGGAGGCGACGCGCACCGCCTCGAACTGGCGGGTGATCGCGGCGGAGCCGGCGCCGGCGGTCTCGGCGACGACG
>NZ_JALBHA010001170.1:0-443 GCF_023006445.1 Bradyrhizobium sp. SHOUNA76 | reverse complement strand
GCGACCGCCGCGATCGCCGAAGGAGACGGCGCATGACGGTGCATTTCATCGGCGCAGGACCGGGCGCGCCTGACTTGCTGACCCTGCGCGGCCGCGACCTGATCGCGGCCTGTCCGGTCTGTCTCTATGCCGGCTCCCTCGTGCCAGAGGGCGTGCTGGCGCATTGCCCGCCCGGCGCGCGCATCGTCAACACCGCATCCCTGTCGCTCGACGAGATCATCGCGGAGATCGCCGCCGCCCATGCGGCGGGCCAGGACGTGGCTCGCCTGCATTCCGGCGATCTCTCGATCTGGTCCGCGATGGGCGAGCAGCTCCGCCGCCTGCGCGCGCTTGGTATTCCCTATTCGGTCACGCCGGGCGTGCCGTCGTTCTCCGCCGCCGCGGCAGCGTTGGAGACCGAGCTGACGCTGCCGGGGCTTGCCCAGACGGTGGTGCTGACGCGC
>NZ_JALBHA010000116.1:0-14589 GCF_023006445.1 Bradyrhizobium sp. SHOUNA76 | reverse complement strand
CCAGCGGCAAGCCGCGTGTGCGGGCCAGCGCATCCCAAGCCGCCATGTCGATGCCGGATTGCGCCAGCCGCTGCAAGCCGGCGAGGCCCAGCAACGTGAAGCGCTGGGTCAGCTTGCGCTCGATCTCGAACGGAAGCAGCTCGTCGCCAGCGACCAGCTCTGACATTTCCATGACCATCGCCGTCAGCGGCTTCAAGGCCGACGGCGTGATCGAGAACAGGTAGGCATGCCCGATGACGCCCTGGTCGGTCTCGCAGTCGATCAGCACCAGCGGCGCCCGGGCGACCGCGCCGGTCGAGGTCTGGAGCGGCAGGTTCATCGGCGCGATCACGGGTCGCGCGTTGCAGCGCTTGATGCGGATGGTCTCGGTCATGGGCGCTGGCTCCGGATGGTCAACGGTGGTTGATGCCAATCTTAGACATTCGTCATGAAACGAAAAGGCGCTTGGCCCGACCACGATAAAATGCGGCGATGCGGCTGCGCGTCCGCTCGCTGCTCGAGAGCGCGCTGGCCTCGCTCAGCCGGCGTGAGGGGGCGCGCAGGCGTGTCGTCATTTCCGTTGATAGAGTCCCCGTGTGGTACCCCTCTCCCTAGCCCTCCCTTGCGGGGGAGGGTGGGGGAGAGGGGTGGCCCAGCAAAAAGATCCGTGTGAGTCACTTCATCGCGCCGCGCCTTCCGTGAACGCCGTCTCGATCACATCCCCAAAAGGCTGCCACGACCGGCCGTCAAATTGCACCAGCCGCATCTGCTTGATCGGCAAATAGCTGCTGGACGAGGTGTTCATCCTGATGTCGGGCAACGCAACGGAAGGCTGATAAGACCTGAGCGACGTCGCCTGCCGCATGATGTTTTCGCGCGAGACATCGTCGCCGCATTGCTTCAGCACCTGCGTCAGCGCCTCGGCCGCGGCGTAGCCATAGAGTGCGGCGCTGTTGTTCGTGCTCTCGACCTGATGGTACTTGTCCATGAAGCCGAACCAGTCCTTCATGGCGGAATCGTCCTTCCATGCGGGATCGCTCGGATCCTTCAGAAAAGCTGCCGAGATCACGCCGGCCGAGTTCTCCAGGCCCGCCGGCGCCATCGCATTGGCGATCGAGGCGGAGGCATCGTTGACGATGAACACCGGATGCCAATTCATTGACGCCGCCAGCTTGATCACCTTGGCCGCCGTCGAGGGCACGCCGAGAAAGACGAAGATGTCGGCGCCCGCGCGCTTGAGGATCGAGACGTGCCCGTCGAGATGCTCGTCGTTGATGTCGAAGGCAATGTCGACGAGGACATGACGGTTCAGGTCGCCAAGCCCTTCCTGAATGCCCTTGTAGAGCATGCGTCCGAACTGGTCGTTCTGCCAGAGCACGACGATTTTCTTCCTGGGGTAATAGGCCTGGATGTAGTTGGCGTAGATCCGCCCCTCCGACCGAAATGATGGCTGCCAGCCCATGGTCCAGGGAAATGCGTTCGCCCGGCTCAGCTCCTCATCGCCGGAGGCCACGAACAGCTGAGGAATCTTCTTCTCGTTCAGATACCAGCGCGTGGCGAGATTGCCGGGGGTGCCGAACGATCCGAACATCAGGTGCACGTCGTCCTTCTCGACCAGGTTGCGCGTCAGCTCCAGCGCCGCCGCCGGATCGGAATTGTCGTCGCGCGTGATGAAGCGGATCTTGCGACCGTTGATGCCGCCACGCGCGTTGATCATGTCGAAATAAGCAGCTTCCGCCTGTCCGATCGCGCCGAATTCAGAGAGCGGTCCCGAATACGGCATGACATTGCCGATGCGGATTTCCTTGTCGGAAGTGGGTTGGTCTGGGCGTTGCTCGGACATCGCGCCGAGCGACGCGATAGCGGCGATCAAAACGAACAGCACTCTGCCGGTGACGCGCATGCTCGACACCTTGTCGTTGGCCCCCAACGAGGTCGGCTCATTCCGCACCCAGGTGAGTTGATCTACGTCAAGCGTTTGGCGATCGTGTGGCCGGTTGCGACAGCTGAGCGAATGAAACGGCAGACGTGCTGACGCGCCGCCACGGCAGTAGGCAGGCGTGGGTCGCGTTAGTCAGTCCAGCCCGAGGTCATCTTGGCGACGCGTTCCGTGTCCGGCCGCCCTCGCGATTCGAGCAGACGTCGCCAACGGGTGGGAGGTACGCCGCTCCAGCGCTCGAAGGCCCGGCAGAAATGGGCGGGGTCGTCATATCCAAGCATGGATGCAATCTCGCCGATCGATCGGTCAGTCCGGCACAACAGCCGCACCGCCCGGCGCTGCAGCGCGTTTCGTAACAGGTCGCTGTAGCTCAGGCCGACGTTGCCGAGCCTGCGCTGCAGAGTTCGTCGCGCGAGCCCCGACCGGTTTCCGATGCGTGAAAGGGTCGGACGGCGATCGAGCAGCTCCAATTCGATCAGGACGGACAGACGGCCCGGCAGGTCTTCCGGATCCGGCAGGTCAAAAATACGCCCGAGTTCGCTCGCGGTCAGCCCATCGCCCTGTGCCATATCTGGATTGACTGATGTCAGCAGCCGCCGATCGAACACGATCGCGCTGGCAGCATTGCCAACAGCAATATCGGTACCCATCAACTCGCCGATCGGGCACCGGAGACGGTTTGGCAGGCCCCCGAAGATGATCCTGTCAGGCAGCCACCAGATGCCGGCAAAATGCCTGATGACGGCAATCATGTACCAGACAGCGAGCATCTCGTTCTGCTGCCGCCCGTCGCGCGCAGGGTCGGATAGTTCATACGACCAGCGAATTTCGCTGCCGTGACGGCGCGCGACCAACTGCGTGGCGTTCTGCAGCATGTGCGGCAGGCTCGCCCCGGCGCGGTGGATCGCCTCGAGCAAGGTCGGGGCCTGGGTCACCCATCTGCCGAAAACGCCGAGGCCCGCCATCGATGTCTGGCGACCGAGTCGGGCCGCAAAGAGGTCGTCGTGCAATTCCCGCGAAGTCACCATCAACAGCCGAAAATGATCGCGCAGCGGCACCAACGTGTCCGGCGCTTCCAGCAAGGCGAGGGGAAGATCGGCGCGTCGAAACACCCGCTCGATCGATCCCCCGGCCGCAGTCACTACCTCCGCGATCGGACCGAGCGTGCTCGCGCGTGTGTAACCGGTCTGGCGCATCTGCCCTCACGCGCCAAACAGGCGGCCACGTCGGCACAACATGGCAGGCTGAATTCGGCACGAAAGCATAGCATTCGAATCCCGATGGAATACGGCCAAACGCCCGTGTCGCGCAGGGGCAGGGAGGAATGCATGTGCTTTGCTTGTCTTGGCTTCTCGTCTCCGGCCGGGAAAATCTCCCGACGTGATGTCATGTTACGCGCATCGGCGCTCGGCCTGGTCCTGCCCTTTGCCGGTCCCGCATCGCAGACCGCGCAAGCCGCAGGGCAGAGCGCTCCGGCGCCAGCGGATGTCGTAAGCGGAATCAAGGAAATCATTGCGAAGGCGAATTCACCGGAACTGGTCGCCACCAAGGCGTTCGAGATCAACGGCGCCGATCTGCCCTGGACCGATCTCGGTCTCGACGCAGTGCGCGGCCAGCAGGTGACGTTCCTCCTGAACGGTCGCATGTGGCTGTCGCGTGAGCACGATCTCTGGTTCGGTCCCGGCCTGATCTTCCACGCGCGCACGCGCGGGCTCCGGCCGATGTACAACCCTATGCTGGACACAGGAACCATGACGGTCGCCCACGATGGAAGCATTGAGGTCGCGCGTTCGGCCGCGGAATGGGCCAACGAGGACGGAGCACTGAGTACGCCGGAAGACATCTACAGGAAGGCGGATGTCAAGATGACAGGTGTCGCCCTGCTGTGGCGCGGGGATGCCGGCGTCGGCATTAAGAGCCTCCTGGCGCATGGCGACGTGGGCGGTCAGCTCAAGTCCGAGCTTGCGCGTCTCGAGCGTGGCGGCAGGCTGCCGGCGGGGTGGTCGAACCTGCTCGGTTTCGGGGGTGGGCAGGAAGTCTTCAGTCAGGGCGCTGATGGCGAGATCGTCTGCGACATCGCGGGGCATGTCAGCATCATCGAGAGATCGCTGCCGCTTCCATTGGCCTCCGGTCCGCGCCTCGCATGGCGCTGGAAAATTGATCAATTGCCGTCCGTCGTCGCCGAGGACCAGGCTGCGACCCACGACTATCTGTCGATCGGCGTGAAGTTCGACGACGGGCAGGATCTCACCTATGTCTGGAGCGAATATTTGCCTGAAGGCAAGGTCTTCCGATGCCCATTACCCGCCTGGAACGCGATCGAGACACATATAATCGTCCGTTCCGGGAAGGCGGACCTCGGAACCTGGCAGGCGCAGGAACGCGACATCGCAGCAGATTACGCCGCCCATATCGGCGGATCGGCGAACGCGATCTCGAAAATCTGGCTGCTGGCCGTGGCGCCGTTCCAGCGCCGCCACGGCGCCTGTCGCTATGCCGATATCAAGGTCACCACCGGTGACAAAGCTGTGCACAAGGTTTAGCGCGAGAGGTCGAGCGAGCCTGTGGCCCCATCTGAAGAAAACTTGCGCTACGGCAGGCCCCGCGCTTCCAGCTGATGCACCAGCAGCAGCGTCGGCTCGGCGAGGCTGTCGCCGGAGCCGTCGAGGCCGAACGCCGCGGCGATGCCGTCGCGGCTGCGCAGCAGCGTGCTGCGCGGACAATGGCCGGCACCGCAGAGCGTCTTCTTCAGGGTCTCGCCCTGCGTCACGAGGGCAGGGGAATCGTCTGGGGCCCATGCCAGCACGATCGGCACATCGACGTTGAGGATGCCGGGGAAGACCGAGCGCTTGTTGTACTGGCTGGCGTCGCTGCCGAGATAGGCCTTCTCGCTGTCGCTGGCGTCCTTGCCGGCGCGGTAAATGCCGGACACCAGCACGACGGCGGCGACATCGGCGCGATCGGCCTGGAGTTCGGGATGCGCCAGCAGGGTCGCAACGTGAAAGGCGCCGGCGCCGTAGCCGACCGCGACGATCTCGCGGGCGTCGCCGTTGAACAGGTCGATATTGCCGTGAACCCAGGACAGCGCCGCCGCCACGTCGGTCGCCCCCATCGGCCAGGTCGCCGAAGGGGCCAGGCGATAATTGACGCGCACCCCGATCATGTCGTTGCGCGCGGCAAAGCACATGGCCTGGTCCTGGATCTGGCGCGACAGTTCCGGCGCCGCGCGGTCGCCGGCAAAAGTGTCGCCGACCACGAACAGCAGCACCGGCCGCGGCGTATCCGCCTTGGTCGCGCTGGCGGCGACATCGAGCACGTTGGCTTCGCTCTCGCCGTAGCGCAGGCCCCGCGCGAAGGTAACCTGCTCACACAGCCGCGCGGTGCCGCCGGCCGTGGTGTCGGAATCGGTCAGGCCCACTTGCACGAGATCAGACGGCGGCGAGAGCCGGGCCGGCAAAGGTCCGTGCGCGGAGGCTGTGGTCATGGTCAGAAGCAGGAAAAATGTCAGATAGTTCTTCATGGTGATGCCGGCTTTGCGGGTCTCATATTGGCTCGCAGATATGGCCTGTCTTTTCAATTCGCCTCATTACTCAGCTGGCCTTGAGGCGAATTCGCGGCACCCTTGGCCGGCACGCCGCCGCCGCGGAAACGGGCGTCCGGCTTGGCATGTGGCCGCGTTTGGAGCGCATGTTCGCGTGTCCCGGGACGACCCGCGCGGCGCAGCCATTTTGTCTCGATCCGTCAAGCCGTTGTCCGGCGCCGCCGAGGCTCGAGCCGGACACGGCGTTCTACTGTGCATGGGGTTGTTTTCGCAGTTTTTGTTTTGGACGACCGGTCAGGCTCGCTTCATCGTCCGGAACGTGATGGAGTAACGGCGTGCCTCGACCGGCGGGATGCTGTGCTCCCATTGCGAACGCGCCTCGCCGTCCATCATGTAAAGCGAGCGCGGCAGAGCCTCGAGCGTGTGGCGCTGCCATTTGTCGCCGCTCCGGCGGCGGAAGCGGAACTTGCAGGCCGCGCCGAGCGAGAGGCCGAGGACTTTGTCAAAATGCGGCTTGTCGCGGTGCCAGCCGATGCCGACGCCGACCTCATATTCGGTGCAGAGCACCTGGCGGACGGTAGCCTTCGGTAGCCCCGCCCATTGCTCGACCTGACGCGCGACCGGCGCCACCCAGTCCGGGATCGGCTCCGCCTCGGCCAGCCGCTGCAGCGAATAGTCGTAGCGATAGCCGAACGAGGCCACCCGGCGATTGCCCTCGAAGGCGCCGAACTGGAAGCGCTGGAGCGGCAATGCTGCGATGCGGCCGATCAATTCCTGCTCGAGGGCGGCATCGATAAAATTGTCCGCATGGCGCAGCCCGGCAGGGCCCGCTTGCGGTTCGGCGAACAAACCTAATTGCGTCATTCCTCGCGTGTCCGTGATGGAACCTAATGGCGGCTGATGCGACTTACATATGACGCGGGAAGAAACGTGCGAGGCTGTCATGGCAGAGAAGCATACCGCCGATCCGGCAGAGATCATGCGGGCGACCGGTCATCCCGAGCTGGAATATGCCGCCGGCTGGACCATCGCCGGCCTGGTCACCATCGGCACCATCGTTGCCGCCTGGGTGTTCGCGATCTAGGCCACAGGGAATTGGAGCTCGAAGGCGGCGCCCGCCTCGGTCGGCTTCAGCCTGATCGAGCCGCCATGGCTCGCCATCACCGCACGCGCGATCGCAAGCCCCATCCCGGTCCCGCCCTGGTCGCGGCGGGTGGTGAAGAACGCGTCAAAAATCCTGTCGCGGTTCGGCGCCGAGATCGGCTCGCCGTCATTGCTCACCGTCAGACGCACGGTCGTGCGCTCGAAGGCCGCCTCCAGCCTGATTGACCTCGCCTTGTGCCGCATCGCGTTGTCGGCGAGATGCGACAGCACGATCAGCGCCTTTTCGCCGGACATACCGATGGGGCGGTCGAGGCTGCCGCTGGCCGAAATATCGCTTGCCGGAAAGAGGCTTCTCAGGTCGGCGATCACGGGTGCGAGTTCGGTGCGCTCGTTCTGCGGCAGGCTCTCGGCACGGGCCAGTTCGCGCAGCCGCTGCGCCATCGCCTCCAGCCGCTGCGTATCGGACAGGATGTTGGCGATGAACGTGTTCTGCTCGGCCGGCGTCAGACCCTCGGATTTACCTTGAACCGAATCCTGCAACAGCTCGGCGGCGCCCTTGATCGAGGTCAGCGGCGATTTCAGCTCGTGAGTGAGGTGGGCCGAGAACGTCGCGATATAGTCCGAGCGCCGCGCCAGCTGCTCGGCCATGCCGAGGAAGCTGTGCGAGAGCTGGGCGAACTCGCGCGTGCCGTAATGCCGGAGCGGCTGAAATGCCTCGCGATCGCCGCGGCCGATCCGCGCGGCGCGATCGATCAATTCGCGCATCGGCAGCGTGATGGTGCGGGAGAAAACGAGGCCAATCGCGATCGTGCCGAGGATGACGGCGAGGCCGGCCAGCACGAATTTGGCCCGCTCCTGGTAGAGATGATCGAAAATGTTGCTGGGCGTCCGCGTGGTATAAATCACGCCCGCGACGCGGTTGTTGACGATGACGGGCATCGCCGAGAACACGTGCACGCCGAGGCCGCGGCTGAAGGAGTAGATCGGCGGCGGCGGCTTGTCCGGCACGCGGTTGCGCAAGGTGGCGCGGTACTGCCCGTGCAGCGCGTCCGCGACCTCCTCGATATGGGCGAGCGACTGCCCGACCTCCTGGCGCCCGGCGATCACCACGCCCTGCGGATCGAGGATCCTGAAACCCGCCAGCGTCACCTTCTGGGTCTCGCGGATGATCGGCGTCAGCCTTGCGCCGATCTCGACATAGGCCGGCTGTGCCGGCCGGATTGCTGCTTGCGCATCGGGCCGCCGGCGCAACAAATCATTGGCGGTGAGGTCAAGCGCGGGGCGGATCGGCGTGACCTGGTCGCCGGGGTCGGGCAGCACGTTCGGCGGCACCTCGGCGCCGAGAGTCAGGCCACTGTCGAGCCTTGCCGTGACCTCCTGCGCATAGATCGTCGCCAGCACGCGGCTTTGCGCGATCAGCTCGGCCTGGGTCTGGCGGATGAGCTGGTTGTCGTAGAGGCGGAAGAAGAACAGGCCGACCAGCGGCAGCACGGCGACGGTCGCCAGCACCGTGAAGATCACGAGGCCGAGCGACGGTCGCCATTTATCGGGCGCCGCGCTCATGCCGCTGTCTCGCAGCGGCCGAGCTTGAAGCCGACGCCGTGGATGGTCTCGATGACATTCTCGCAATTCAGCGCCGCCAGCTTGGCGCGGATGTTGCGGATGTGGCTGTCGATGGTGCGGTCGGAGACCTGGATGTTGAGCTGATAGGCCGCGCGCATCAGCTGCTCGCGATTGAACACCGAGGTCGGCCGGGTCAGGAACGCGCGCAGGATGCCGAACTCGATCGCGGTCAGCTTCAGCGGCGTGCCGGCGAACGACGCCACATGCTGCTCCGGATCGATCAGCAGGCCACCTTGCGCCAGCGCGCTCGGCCCAGCCTTGATCTCGCCATTGCGCGGGCTGAGCCGGCGCAGGATGACATTGACCCGCGCCACCAGCTCGCGCGGGCTGAACGGCTTTGTCACGTAGTCGTCGCCGCCGATCTCGAGGCCGAGGATGCGGTCGATCTCCTCGTCGCGCGCCGACAGGAACAGGATCGGCACGTCGGAGGTCTTGCGAATCTCGCGGCAGACGTTGAGGCCGTCGAACTCAGGCATGCCGATGTCGAGCACGATCAGGTCGGGCTTGTCGGCGGCAGCGCGGCTGAGCGCCTCCCTGCCGTCGCGCGCCTCGATCACGTCCATGCCCGCCTTCTTCAGTGCAACGCGGATGACCTCGCGGATATGGCCTTCGTCGTCGACGATGAGAATGCGATGCGCCAAGAAACTCTCCGCTGCCTCGTCAGCCCGCCGGCTGATTCTTCGCCGGCGCGTCCAGCCTGCGCTGCAGCCGCCAGCTTCGAAAGCCCCAGCTCCGCCAGGCCAAGTCCTGACGCTGCTGTTCTACAAGGCGGTCGCGGCGTGACACAAGGCAGCTCTCGGGGTTGCCGGGCCGGAGCATGATCGCCCTATCGATGGCGGGCAGTGCCTGCGGTCCGAGCGTCAGGAGATAGTTCATGTCGATCTGCACGCCTTTCCCCGATGCTTCCCGGCTGTGGGCGACATTGTAGTCGGCAATGAAGGCATCGAAGTTCACGAGCGAGCAGCCGTAGAGCACGATCGCGAGCACGATCAGATTGACACCCACGAGCCATTGGTTGGACCGGTTGAGAGCAATGCGGGTCACGATCAGGATCAGTCCGAGCGCCACCAGCCCCATCCAGATGAAGGCCGCGATGCGCCAATACGTCAGCATGTAGATGTCGACATAGAGGTCGAGCCGGAGGATGGACGAGGCGACCAGAAGCACGTTCTGCCCTACCCAGAGATAGACCAGCGGCCGGATCACCCTCGATTTCTCGGCCGGTCCGCCCGGGCGCATCGCCACCAGCACGAAGGCGGCGGCCAGCAGCGCGGTTACGATCAGCGGATAGGCGCCGCGATGGGCGTAGGCGGCATAGGTCAAGTTGTCGGGCAGCGCCGCGTGCCCCCAGAGATAGATGCCGTCGAGAATCGACTGCGCCGCGAACAGCAGATTGAACAGGATCAGCGAGCGCAGGATGGTGGCGGGGCCCAGGAATTCAGCCGAGACGAGGGACGGGAGCGGCGGTGGCACCGGGACGTCGGCGACGGCGGTGGTGACGACCGTCTTGCGCCGCCAGCGCACATGGATGAACGGCCAGACCAACGCCAGCATCACGGCCCAGAACAGGACGCGCGGGACGCTGACATATTCGAGGATGAGTTTCGGATTGAGCAGGGACAGCCATTGCTCGATCACCGGATTGGCCGCGGCGAAGAGTGCGACGAAGACGGTGCTGAGCGCGGCAGGCAGCAGCCACAGCGCGATGCCGCGGGTAAACGCCGACGCGTTGAGGACCTGGGGCGCATCGAGGAAGAACCTGAAGGGACCGAGCAGGACCAAGCTTCGCAGCGCACGGACGCGGTCGGCGAGCCCGGTCGCTTCCGCATTGGTCACGAGCAGCAACGCAATCGTCAGCGATGCGACGAGGATCAGGAACGACAGCGTGTTGAGCTCCTCGATAACAGGCACGAGACCGGCGGCGAGAACGGCCGATCCGGTGATGGCGCGGCGCAAGTCCAGTGCGGCATGATTGAAGAGCGCCGACACGCCAGCGAGCGCGATCGTAAAGAGCGTCAACGACAGCCCGATCCGCTGCCCGTAGAACAGCCAGTCGGCGAGTGCGGCCAGCAGCAGCGCGAGCCCGACCTTGGCCGAAATCGAGGAATGACCGATCGGCTTGATCTCTTCTACGATCGTCGAAGCCAGGCTTGTCATATCCGGAGGACCTTTCGTGATGGTTGGCATCACGAAGTCTGAAGGGTTCTTGTGCAGAAGGCGGGATCATCGTCTGCACGGTTTCAGGAGTCTTTTGCAGATTTCGTGCAGGCGGCCTTTTGCCTCTCGCCCGGCGCAAATCGCTTTGATAGGTGCGAAGCATTCGCCACTTCCAGCACGTGATGCATCATGCAATTGCTCCGCCGTATCGGCCTCATCCTGCTCTGGCTTGCCGCGCCTGTCGTCGCGTTCGCCGCCGCGAACAAGAACGATCCTTATCTGGTGCCGTTGCGCGGCGCCGGAAACATCGCGCTTGTCGTCGCAAGCATCGCGATCGTCGTCCTCCTGCTACGCAGAGGGCGTTGGCGTACCATCGCGGGCAAGCTGCTCGTCATGCTCTGGTGCCTGCCGCCGGTTCTGATGTCGGCCGCGCATCTGAAGTTCGAGCTGCGCAAGAACGATGTCCTCGGCGTCAGCGCGACGGAAGCGCGTCAGCTCGGGCCGCACTTCATGGTCGGCTATTCCTCGTTTCCCGAGGTCGCGCGCCTTGCCGGGCAGGGGTTGATCGGCGGCGTCTATGTCACCCGGCACAATATCCGCGGCAGGACCGTCGAGGCGCTGCGGACCGAGATCGCCGCGCTCCAGGATCTCAGGCGCGCAGCGGGCCTGCCGCCGCTGGTCGTTGCTGCGGATCAGGAGGGCGGCATCGTTGGGCATCTCGCGCCGCCGCTGACGAAAGTGCCGGCGCTGGCGACACTCGCAGGGCTTGCTCCCGACGGCCAGCAGGCCAAAGCCGAAGAGTTCGGCCGCATCCATGGCCGCGAGCTCGCGGATCTCGGCGTCAACCTCAATCTCGCCCCAGTGCTCGACCTCAAGCCACCGGCGCGGCGTAACCGGCTCGATTTCCACACGCTGATCGGCCAGCGCGCGATCGCGACCGATCCGGCTGTCGTGAGCACGATTGCGAGCGCTTATGTGCGCGGGCTGGAGCAGTCAGGCGTCGGTGCCACGCTCAAGCACTTTCCGGGCATCGGCCGGGTGCGTGCCGACACACATCATTTCAGCGCCAATCTCGACACGCCGGTGAGGGAGCTCGAGGCATCCGACTGGCTCCCGTTCCGCGACGTGCTATCGCATTCGCGCAGCGCGCTCATGGTCGGCCATGTCACGCTGACCGCCGTCGATCCCGATCGCGCCGCCTCGCATTCGAAGCGCGTCGTCGAGGGCATCATCCGCGAGACATGGGGTTACCAGGGAGTGGTGATGACCGACGACCTCGTGATGGGCGCGATCTACCAGAACGACGTCTGCAACGCCGTGGTCGAGGCGATCAATGCCGGCGTCGATCTGCTGCTGGTCGCCTATGACGGCGCGCAGTTCTACCGCGTCTTCGCCTGTGCCCTGGACGGGGCGCGGCAGGGCAAGCTCGACGCAGCAATGCTGCGCGCAAGCGCGGCGCGGCTTGAGCGGGGTTTCTCGATTACGCAGGCGCGCGCGGCGTCAGGTGTGCTGCGCGTCGTCGATAGGCACTAAAGCGCGATGCGATTAGGATGAATCGTCACCGCGCTTTAGGTTGTTGTTTAAGCATGATCTTTTCGGAAAACCGCTGCGCACTTTTCCGGATCATGCTTTAGCCCTTCGCGAACTGGCGGTAGTCCGGTTCGCGGTGAAACCAGAACTCGTAGCCGGTGACGGCCTTCTGCATCGCGACATCGTGGATCGGCTGGTTGAGCGGAACGACGGGAACGTCGCGCATGCAGAGCGTGATGAAATCCTTCACGCACCGGTCGTACTCCGCCGCATCAGCCGTGAACCGCGCCTTGTCGATCAGCGCGTCCATCTCCTTGTTCTGATAGGATGAGATGTTGAAGATCGAGTTGTTGCCGTGGAAATTCCAGTAGAAGTAGTATTCGGGATAATCCAGCCAGCCGCTGAAGCGGTTGAGCGCGAGCGGCAGCTCCTTCTTGTTCAGCGTCGTGCGCCAGTTCGCGCCGGGGATTTTCTCGATTCCCGCCTTGATGCCGATCTTGGCGAGGCTCTCCTGGATCAGGATCGCAGTCGGCTCGCCGACGGTCGCGGTGCCTGTGTCGAGCGACAAGGTCGTCTCCAGGCCGGACTCGAAGCCTGCTTCCTTCATTAGCGCCTTGGCCTTGTCGAAATCGGTGACATAGGGAAACGGCTGCGGCCAGACCGGCTTTGAGACCTCTGCCGCTCCGCCATACATCGGAACGGCACGCCCAAAGAACGCACTACTCTGGATCTGCTCATAAGGCATCGCCCAGGCGATGGCCTGGCGCAGCTTCACATTGTCGAACGGCGGCTTCGCGGTGTTGAGCGCGACGTACCAGAGCGCGTTCGGGATGGGCACGCCCGACACCTTGACCTTGCCCTCCCTGATGATCTGCTCGAAATCGCGCGGCGCAAAGCCGCTGGAGATGTCCGCATCGCCCCGCTCCAACATGGCGCGGCGCGTACCCGCGGAGGGGACGTCGCGCGCGATCACGCGCTTGACTTTCGGCAGCGGGCCGCTCTTCCAGTCGTCGAACCGTGCCAGCACGGTTTCGCTGCCCGGCTTCCAGCTCTCGATCTTGTAGGCGCCGCCGCCGGCCTCGTTGTTCCTAAGCCACGCCAAAGTCCAGGGGTCTTCCGGCGTCGCATTCTTTTTCGCCAGCTCGGAGTTGATGATGAAGGGCACGACGACCGCGACGTTGAACAGCAGCATCTTGTCCTTGCGGACATAGTCGATGCGGAAGGTGTGGTCGTCGACGACGACGAACTGCTCGGGCTTCTCCAGCGATCCTGCCGACATCTGGAAGGTCGGAAAGCCACCGACCTTCACCGCGCGGTCGAACGACCATTTGACGTCCTTGGCGGTCACAGGCGAGCCGTCGTGGAATTTCGCGTCCTTGCGGAGCCTGAAGGTGCAGGACATGCCGTCGGCCGCAACCTCCCAGCTTTCGGCGAGCTCGGGCGCGAGCTTGTCGCGATCGTACGAGACCGTCCCGTCGGGCAGCGTCTTCGAGGCGTAGGTCAGCAGCCGGTCGTAGCAGTTCCAGCACATGCCGTTCACGGTCTGGTTGGAGCCGACGCCCTGCATGTCGAGCGAGTTCGGCCCGAGCTCCTGCACCACCAGCAGCGTCTCGCTGCGCCCCTGCGCCCAGGCGAAGCGCGGGGCGAGGGTCGTCCCGGCGATACCGAAGCCGCCGAGCACGACGCTACGCCGGTTGATGTCGAAAGATGATGCGCTCATCGCTGCCTCCTCGAGAGAATTGCACGATGAGGAGGCAAGGCGCATGCCATGCGCAGCTAGCTCCGTAGCGCGATCAACCCTTCGATCATCGCACGCACGAGGCGCGCGATTTCTTCGCGCAGCGCCGGCAGCGGCACGGCAACCAGCTTCTGCTCCAGTCCCAGTGCCACCATGCCATGCACGGCCGAGAACAGGCTGCGCGCGGTGATGCCGAGCTCCTCGGAGCTACGGTTCGGAAATAGCGTGGCCAGCGGCTGGTAGATGTGGCGGAACAGTTGCATCTGGTCTTCGACGGACCAGTCGGGGACGATCTTGTCAGTCTCCATGCGGTGCTCGAACAGCGCGCGCCAGAGCTGGAGATTTTCCGCCGCGAAATCGCAATAGGCGATGGCGATGCGGACCAGCGTCTCTTGCGGCACTGCCTCGCCCGGGCTGACCGCGGCACTGAGCGCCTCGTCGAGCCGAAGCAGCGTGCGCGAGCCCACGCGTAGGATCAGCTCGTCCATGTCGGCCACGAGATTGTAGACGGCGCCGTTGGCGCAGCCGATCTCGCGGGCGAGATCGCGGGTTTTCAAACCGGACAATCCGCGCTCGGCGATCATCCGCTCCGCCGCCAGGATCAGGTCGGTTCGAAGTTTCTCTCGACGTTCCAAGGCTTTAGACATATGTCAGCCAAATTTTGAGCGTTGCTCAAATTTCTCTTGAACGTTGTTCAAGTTCTTTGCTACAAAGAGTTGGTGAGCAACGCTCATAACAGGGAGTAGCCAATGTTCAAGACAGTCGTGACACTTTTCCGCGGCAGCGTGGCCGCCGCGGGCGAAGAGCTGGAAGACCGGACGGCCCTTCTGATCCTCGACCAGCAGATGCGCGATGCGGCTGCAGCCGTCGAGCGCAGCAAGCGGACGCTGGCCTTGGCAATCGCGCAGGATCAGCAGGAAGGCCGCAAGCTCGAGGCGACCGTGGCGCGCATCGCCGATCTCGAAACCCGCGCGGTCG
>NZ_JALBHA010001169.1:0-446 GCF_023006445.1 Bradyrhizobium sp. SHOUNA76 | reverse complement strand
ACCGGCTCCGTGCTCAGGGCGAGCGCGGCCATCGCGAATGCCATCGAGATGGTGCAGGCGCGGATCGCGGCCTCGCCGCTCATGCGCTTGCGCAATTCGTGGATGTTGAGCGCGCCGATCACGGCGCCCATGCCGAAGGCGCCCAGCATGATGCCGTAGGTCTGCGCGCCGCCATGCAACAGGTCGCGCGCGACCAGCGGCATCAGCGCCATGATGGCGCCGCCGATCAGGCCCATCACCAGCGTTCGCAACAGCACGATCTTGATCGGCGGTGAATTGGTGATGTAGCGGAAGCCGGAGACCATGGCGCGGTTGAGTTTTTCGCGCGGCAGGCGGGAGGGTTCGGTGTTGCGGCGCCACAGCAGCAGCACCACCAGCAGCGGCAGATAGAGGATCGCGTTGCAGGCGAACGCGGCGACAGCGCCGAGCGAGGCGACGATGACGCC
>NZ_JALBHA010001168.1:0-448 GCF_023006445.1 Bradyrhizobium sp. SHOUNA76 | reverse complement strand
CGCCTCGCGATCCTCACTGCGCCGGCCGAGCCGCCGCCGAGCTTTGCGATGATCGACTACGACGTGCCGCCGCCGCCGCCGGAGGAGGTGGTCTATGTCGACCGTCCGGTGCTGTATTTCAGCGATCCCGATTTCGGCTTCGCGCCGCCACCGCCGCCGCCGGTCTATTATCTGCCGCCGCCGCCGCCGGATTTCGTCGTGCTGACGCCGCCGCTGCCCGTGGTCGGCCTGTTCGTGCTGCCGCAGCCGGTGTTCGTGCCGATCCCGGTGTTCGTCAGGCCGCCGGTCTATGTCGCGCCGCCGCCGAACAACATCATCTACCAGAACATCCATAATACGACGGTGATCAACACCGTGATCAACCGCCCGCCGGCACCAGCACCGGCTGTGGGGGCAGGAGCAGGGGCTGGACCGGGACCGGGCAATCTGGGGCCGGCGATTGCCGGCC
>NZ_JALBHA010001167.1:0-459 GCF_023006445.1 Bradyrhizobium sp. SHOUNA76 | reverse complement strand
CGATCTCGGCCTCGGCCGGGATCGCGAGCGGGACGGTGAGGCACGGCGCGAGGCCTGGCCGTTCGCCGCGCAGGATGCCGGCGAAACGCAGCTCGGACAGCGTTTCCGGCAGCGGCAGCACCGCGGCAAGGATCGTCGCGGGATCTGCTCCGATGACGATCGCGACCGGCATATCGCGTCCGATCGCCTTCCATTGCTGGTGATGCCTGGCGCCGCCGCGATGCGCGAGCCAGCGGATGATGGCGCGGTCGCGACCGAGCACCTGCATGCGGTAGACGCCGACATTTTCCTCCTGGTCGGCCGTCGCGAATTCCGGCGGCACCGTGATCACGAGTGGCCAGGTGATCAGCGGCGCCGGCTCGCCGGGCCAGCAGATCTGGACCGGCAATCTTGCAAGATCGATGTCGGGTCCCATCGTGACGGCATCCTGGACCGGCGCCGCCGCGCGTGTGCGCGGTC
>NZ_JALBHA010001166.1:0-463 GCF_023006445.1 Bradyrhizobium sp. SHOUNA76 | reverse complement strand
CCGGTGGATCCGGAGGTGTAGATCACGTAGGCGAGGTTGTCCGGTCCGCTCACCGCGGCCGGTGCAGAGGTCTCCTCGCCTATGATACCGCCGAGATCGTCATCGAGCCGCACCCGCCGGACCGCGGCCTCGCCCAGACGCGCCTCGGCCGCGGCCTGCGTCACCACGATCCCTGCGCCGGCGTCCGACAGCATGTAGCCGAGACGCTCGACCGGATAGGCCGGGTCGAGCGGCAGGTAGGCCCCGCCCGCCTTCAGGATCCCCAACAGTCCGATCACCATCTCCGCGGAGCGCTCGACGCAGACGCCGACGATGCTCTCGGCGCCGACCCCGAGCCCGCGCAGATGATGCGCCAGCCGGTTGGCCCGCCGTTCGATCTCCGCGTAGCTCAGCTGGCGCCCGCCATCGATCACCGCGACCGCATCCGGCGTTCGCATGGCCTGCGCCGTCACCAGATCGTGCA
>NZ_JALBHA010001165.1:0-464 GCF_023006445.1 Bradyrhizobium sp. SHOUNA76 | reverse complement strand
CGTGCTGGCCCGCCCGCCCGGCACGACGCGCACCGTGATCCAGGACGGCCGCAAGGCGGCGATGATCTCCTTCGACGTCACGGCGGAAGGCTTTCGCCCGGTGCCGCGGCCGCATTTCAGCCTGATCGCCGGCGGGCTTGCGATGTCGCTGGAAGCCGACATCAGGCAAGGCGCGACATTGATGGCGGCGTTCGCGCCGATGTCGTTCGCCGGCCTCGCCTCCTCGCTCGCAGTATGGTTGCTCTCCGGCGGCGCGCTGGCGCTGCATCACCCCTTCGAGAACGAGGTGCTGGAGCAGCAGATCAACGAGCAGGAATGCGAGGTGCTGATCGCGCCGGCGCAGCTTGCCGTGCGCCTTGGCGATTCCGACCTGGCGGCCCGAATGCCGTCCTTACGCAACGTCGTCGGCCTGTGGCGCGCGCCCGAGCAGGTGGCTGCGAGCGATGCCTGGATCGCGCCGCATG
>NZ_JALBHA010001164.1:0-466 GCF_023006445.1 Bradyrhizobium sp. SHOUNA76 | reverse complement strand
CCGCGTTTTTCGCCCCGCCACCGATGCTGACGACGCGCCGCAGCTTTGGTGCTCCGAGCTCGGCCAGGCGCCGATAGGCGAGCGCTTCGATCCCCGCGATGCCTTCGAGCAGCGCCTGGAAGAAGCGGCGGTCGTCCGAAGGGCGCGGCGCCACCTTTGCCGGCAGAGCCGGATCGGCGATTGGAAAGCGTTCGCCGGGCTTGGGAAGTGGATAGTAATCGAGCCCGGTCGGCACCTCCGGCCGCAATTGCGGCGTCAATCGTTCCATATCGGCGGCCGTGAAATGCGCGAGCAGCGCGCCGCCGCCGGAATTGGAGGCGCCGCCGGCGAGCCAGCGCTCGCCCAGCCGGTGCGAATAGACGCCTTGATTGGCGGCGAAGATCGGCCGCGTCGCCAGCAGCTTCACCACCAGCGTCGTTCCGAGCGAGGTGACGGCATCGCCGGGCGTATCGGCGCGCGTGGCGAT
>NZ_JALBHA010001163.1:0-468 GCF_023006445.1 Bradyrhizobium sp. SHOUNA76 | reverse complement strand
AGCCAAGTCGCGGAGGCGGGCGGCGATATAGCCCCCCGCCGCGTGCGCCAGCACGGCCATCGCGGCCTGGCGCTGGGCTTGCTGGTCGTTGTGTTGCGTCACCGGATCCACCGAACTTGCCGATTCTAAGTTGTCTATTATAATAGACAACTTCATAAGTGAGCGCCATGACTGTTTCGTGACAAAGCCGTGATTTCTGGGTTAGGCTGACCGGCGATATGAGCATGCAAGACACTGCGTCGTCGGGCGTCGCGCTATGGCGCCTCGTTGCCGACGGCATCGAGCGCGGCATCGCCGACGGCCGCTTTGCGGCCGGCGACAAATTGCCGGGCGAGATGGAGATCGCCGAGACCTATCGCGTCAACCGCCACACCGTTCGGCGCGCGCTGGCAGCCCTTGCCGAGCGCGGCCTGGTGCGGGCCGAGCGCGGCAGTGGAACCTATGTCGAAGCGCAGAAGCTCGCCTATC
>NZ_JALBHA010001162.1:0-472 GCF_023006445.1 Bradyrhizobium sp. SHOUNA76 | reverse complement strand
ACGATGACGATGGCGCCGCGCTCGCGCGCGGCGCGGACGGCGCGGGTCAGCGCCTCATCGCCCTCGGTGTCGAGATTGGAGTTGGGCTCGTCGAGCACGATCAGGAAGGGATTGCCATAGAGCGCACGCGCCAGCGCCACGCGCTGCGCCTGGCCTGCGGAAAGTGCCGCGCCCTGCTCGCCGACTTGGGTGTTGTAGCCCTCGCGCATCTTGATGATCATCTCGTGCACGCCGGCTTCTTTCGCCGCCACGATGATGCCATCGGAGGTCGCCTCGGGGTCGAACCGGCTGATGTTCTGCGCGATGGTGCCGCCGAACAATTCGACGTCCTGCGGCAGATAGCCGATGTGGCGGCCGAGCGCGTCGGATGACCATTGATCGAGCGCCGCGCCGTCGAGCCGTACCTTGCCGCGCACCGGCTGCCAGACCCCGACCAGCGCGCGGATCAGCGACGACTTGCCGGAGCCGCTCG
>NZ_JALBHA010001161.1:0-473 GCF_023006445.1 Bradyrhizobium sp. SHOUNA76 | reverse complement strand
ACGCGTCGCGAGCGTTTGCTCGGGCGCCTATGTGCTCGCCGAGGCGGGTCTGCTCGACGGCCGCCGCGCCACCACGCATTGGGGGCGGACGCGCGATTTCGTCGCGCGCTATCCGAAGGTGAAGTTCGAGCCGGACCAGATTTTCACCCGCGACGGCAATGTCTGGACCTCGGCCGGCATCACCGCGGGCATCGATCTGGCGCTGGCGATGGTCACCGAGGATCAGGGCGAGGAGATCGCGCAACAGGCCGCGCGCCACCTCGTGCTGTATCATCGCCGCAGCGGCGGCCAGTCGCAGTTTTCCTCGCTGCTGGAATTGAAGACGCCGAACGGCCGCTTCGGCGCACTGTTGTCCTGGGCGCGCGAAAATCTCGACGCGCCCCTGACGGTGGAGGACCTCGCCGATCGCGCCGGCATGAGCGCGCGGCATTTTGCCCGCGCCTTCGCCGCCGAGACCGGCACGACGCCCTCCA
>NZ_JALBHA010001160.1:0-473 GCF_023006445.1 Bradyrhizobium sp. SHOUNA76 | reverse complement strand
TTCCAGAACGTGGCGCTGTTTCCGAACCTGTCGGTGATGGACAACGTCCGCGTCGGCGCCCATTCGAAGACCTCCAGCGACATCATCAGCGACTCCCTGAAGCTTGCCTGGGTCCGGCGCAGCGAGACCAGCGTCAACAAGAAGGTGCACGAGATCCTCGCCTATCTCGATCTCGAGGACGTCGCCCACACCGTCGTGTCCGGCCTGCCCTTCGGCACGCAGAAGCGCGTCGAGCTGGCGCGCGCGCTCGCGGCCGATCCGAAGATCCTGCTGCTCGACGAGCCGGCCGGCGGCCTCAACCATGAGGAAGTCTATGTGCTCGGCGACCTCATTCGCCGCATCCGCGACGAGCGCCACATGACCGTGCTGCTGGTCGAGCACCACATGGGCCTCGTGATGTCGATCGCCGACCACGTCGTCGCGCTGAACTTCGGCAAGAAGCTCGCGGAGGGCACGCCCGCCCAGGTGCAGGC
>NZ_JALBHA010000115.1:0-14594 GCF_023006445.1 Bradyrhizobium sp. SHOUNA76 | reverse complement strand
CGGCGCATGCGCTGGCGGGCCGCGGCCTTGCCGTGATCGTGCTGGAGGCGCGTAACAGGCTCGGCGGCCGGGCCTGGACCGTGCAGGCCTCGCCTGAAGTGACCTTCGACGTCGGCTGCGGCTGGCTGCACTCGGCGGACAAGAACTCCTTCGTCGCAATCGCGAAACAGCTGGGTTTCGAGCTCAACAAGGACCTGCCGCCCTGGCGCGAGCGCGCCTATGGCAACGCGTTTCCGCAAAGCGAGCGCGACGATTTCCTGCGCGCGATGGGTACGTTCTACGAGCGCCTCTGGCAGGCCGCGCAAAAGGGCAAGGACGAGCCCGCGAGCCTGAGCCTGGAGCCCGGCAATCGCTGGAATCCGATGATCGACGCGGTCTCGACCTACATCAACGGCTGCGAATTGAAAGACATGTCGACGCTGGACTGGGATGCCTATGAGGACAGTGACCTCAACTGGCGCGTCCGGCGCGGCTATGGCGCGCTGATTGCCGCCTATGGCGCCTCTTGCCCGGTGGCGTTGGACTGCAAGGTCGCGCTGATCGATCATTCTGACAGGCGCATCCGCATCGAGACATCTCAGGGCACGCTGACCGCGGACAAGGTGATCGTCACCGTCCCGACCACCCTGATTGCCGATGAAGCAATCCGCTTCTCACCGCCCTTGCCGTCCAAGGTCGACGCAGCAGCCGGCCTGCCGCTCGGCGTCGACGACAAGGTGACGCTGGCGCTCGAAGATGCCGAAGCCTTCCCGAAGGAAGGCAATTTGCGCGGCGCCACCATGCGCACCGAGATGGGCACCTACCACATCCGCCCGTTCGGCCAGCCCTGCATCGAAGGCTTTTTCGGCGGCAGCTTTGCGCGCGCGCTGGAAGATTCCGGCGAAGGCGCCATTGCCGCGCATGGCATCGACGAGATCGCCGGCTTCCTCGGCAACGACATCCGCCGCAAACTGAAGCCGCTGTATGAGTCGCGCTGGGCCCACGATCCCTTCGCGCGCGGCTCCTATTCGCACGCGCTGCCCGGCCACGCCGGCGACCGCGCGGTGCTGGCTGCGCCGGTGGATGGGCGGCTGTTCTTTGCGGGCGAGGCGACGTCGCCGATTTTCTTCACGACGGCGCATGGCGCGCGGGACAGTGGGGAGCGGGCGGCGCAGGAAGTGCTTGCGGCTCGAGGCAAGCCGTAGCTCCGTCATTGCGAGCACAGCGAAGCAATCCAGAATTTTCCCGCGGCGGCAGCCTGGATTGCTTCGTCGCTTCGCTCCTCGCAATGACGGCCTACTCGATCACTCGGGCTCGTAAATCCGCATCGGGCACGAAGCAGGCGTCATACTTACCGAAGATGCGATAGCGATTGCGTGCGACGAGGCTGTAGACGAAATCGCGGAGCGGCTTCGGCACCGCGAATAGCGCGCGCACCCAGCTCCAGCCCGGCAGCTGCGACAGCACCGTCAGCGCGGCGTCGGACTTCATGAATACCTCGCCGCCATGAACCACCGCATTGGTGTCGGGATCCTCCGGATCGATATCGAATGTCCGCGCAAGCCGGGCGCCATAGTCCGACTGGATCGGCGTGAACCGGAACAGCTTCGCCGTGTCGCGCTTCGCAACGAATCGGACCCAGCGCGAGCAGAAGATGCAGACGCCGTCGAACAGGATCACGTCGTCGTCGGGCCATTTGGTCATCAGCGATCGTCCCGCGGCTTCTTCGTCGCCATTGGCATTGCCGGGTTCAGCACACGCCCGAGCGCGTCGCTTGCGGCTTTGACCCCGGCCTCGCTCTCGATCAACCAATGCCCCTCGCTGCCGACGGCCGGCAAGGCGCGAAAATCGGCTTTGCCGCCGCTGCTGCGAAACGCATCAACCAGTCCTTTCGAAAATGCCGGCGAGAAGTAACTGTCGTTATCCGCGACGAGCCACGTCACAGGAATGCGTGCGCCCCTTCCGAACTCCGCGGCGGCGGCACGAAGCGAGTGTGGCGCGCAGATCCGGTTCGGCTCGTCATTGGCATGACCGCCGCGCCCCGGCGCAAACACTGTGATCGCGGAGATTGCTTTCGGATCGGCATTGGCGAGTGCAAGCACGCCCCAGCCGCCGGCGGAATGGCCGATCACGATGGCGGCCTCCTTGCGAATGAAATCTTGCTTTCGCAAATCATCGAGCGCGAGCCAGATTTGCTCGGCCATTGCGCGGCCCGAACGCGCATAGTCGGCCTCGTCACATCCGCCCTGGTCCTCGACATAACGGCCGCCGGTCGCACCATGGCCGAGCCGCTCCGGCACCAGCACGGCAAAACCGCGCGCGACGAGATAGGCGGCGAGAGGACGGTATTCCGGCTGCGGCATCTGCGCACGACGCAAGCCATTCTGCGTCGAGGCGTGTGCGATCACCGCCAGCCGGAACGGACCTGCACCAGCGGGGCGAAACAGCAGGGCATGCGCGGCAATGTCGGTATCCGGCGACGGCAGAAGCCATTGTTGTCGGCGAAGCGGTTCGCCCTCCCCTCCCGATGGGCCAAACGTGACCTGAGCGCACAGAGGCGGCGCAGTCAGCAAAGCCAGCAGAGACAGGAGTGCGATGGTGTTGAGGAGCCGCATCAATGGCCGAGGGCGAACACGAACAGCGACGGCCACACTAGTAGGAACGAATCAGCATGGGCGGACTTTCTGCGTTGCCATTGTCATTCATTCGTTGCCGCAACAGGAGTTTTGCACCGACGCAGGGCACGCCGGTGCCATTTGATTGGCGTCTTGTCTTTTTTCGGTACAACATGGCTAGGATACTGATGCACAAAATCCACACGTTAACCGATAATTAACGATAGGTCTTGCCGCCGACGCGGCGACTTGGTTTGATTGCGTCCATGAGCACAACCCTGATCGAGGTCCGGCCGGCCAAAGCTGCAGATGCAACTGCGGTGGCGTCCACTCATGACGAAGCCTGGCGCTCCGCCTATCAGGGCATCATTCCCGGTGCCGAGCTGGAAAAGCTCATCAACCGCCGTGGCCCACAATGGTGGGATAGCGCAATCCGCAAGGGCAGCCGCGTCAGCGTTCTCGTGTTCGGCGACAAGATCGCAGGCTACGCCAATTACGGCCGCAACCGCGCCCGCAGTCTGCATTTCGACGGCGAGGTCTACGAGCTTTATCTGCGTCCGGAATTCCAGGGTCTCGGCTTCGGCCGTCGCCTGTTCGCCGCCGCCCGCCGCGACCTGATGCAGAGCGGGTTGAAGAGCATGGTGGTATGGGCGCTCTCGGACAACGACCCGGCGACCGAATTCTACCGGGCGCTGGGGGGCCGTATGGTGGCACGCTCGTCGGAGCGGTTCGGGCCGAAGTCGCTCGACAAGGTTGCCTTCGCTTGGACCAATTGAGCTGCTGAAAGCCTAGGCGGCAGCGTTTCCCTTCCGTCGATACCGTTGCCTTTGAGCCGGTGCTTTCCGGATTCATTATTTCACAAAAACGCGATGGATCAGCGGGCCAAGCCCGCGTATGACAGCCCAAAATCGCTGCCGGGCGCGATTTCACCTCGGCAACAACGGAGCCTTGAATGCGTATCGATGCGATCTCGATCGGGAAGAATGTACCCCACGAAGTCAACGTCCTGATCGAAGTCCCCGTGGGCGGCGAACCGATCAAATACGAGATGGACAAGGAGGCCGGCACGCTGGTGGTCGACCGCTTCCTCTACACGCCGATGCGTTACCCCGGTAACTACGGCTTCATCCCGCACACGCTGTCTGATGACGGCGATCCTTGCGACGTCCTGATCGTCAACACCCGCGCCATCATTCCCGGCGCCGTCATGAGCGTGCGCCCGGTCGGCGTGCTGTTCATGGAGGACGAAGCGGGCGGCGACGAGAAGATTCTGGCGGTGCCGTCGTCGAAGCTGACGCAGCGCTATGACAAGGTGAAGTCGTACTCCGACCTGCCCGACATCACGCTGCAGCAGATCCAGCACTTCTTCGAGCACTACAAGGATCTCGAGAAGGGCAAATGGGTGAAGATCCTGCGCTGGGGCGGCCCGGAGGATGCGCACAAGCTGATCCTCGAAGGCATGGATCGCGAGAAGAAGAAGAAGGGGTAGTCGTTCCGGGGCGCCTCGAAGAGGCGAACCCGGAACCTCGAGATTCCGGGTTCGATGCTGCGCATCGCCCCGGAATGACAACCCACTACACCGCCGGCTTCGGCAGCCCAGCGATCGCGCAGGCCGCGCGCAGCGTGTTCACCAGCAGGCACGCCACCGTCATCTGACCGACGCCGCCCGGCACCGGCGTGATGGCGCCTGCAACCCCAAGCGCATCCTGATAGGCGACGTCTCCGACGAGGCGCGTCTTGCCATCATCTTTCGGAATCCGGTTGATGCCGACATCGATCACGGTCGCGCCCGGCTTCAGCCAGTCGCCGCGCACCATCTCGGGCCTTCCGACCGCGGCATAAACGAGATCGGCCTTCTTCACGAGCCCAGGCAAGTCGCGCGAGCGCGAATGCGCGATCGTCACCGTGGCGTTCTCGTTCAGCAGCAATTGCACCAGCGGCCGGCCGACCAGGTTGGAGCGGCCGATGACGATGGCGTTCATGCCTTCCAGCGAGGCGTGCACGCTCTTGGTCAGGATGATGCAGCCGAGCGGCGTGCAGGGCGACAGCGCCTCGAAGCCGCCGGCGAGCCGGCCGGCATTGTTCGGATGCAGCCCGTCGACGTCCTTGGCGGGGTCGATGGCGTTGATGACGGCTTCCGTGTTCAACCCCTTCGGCAGCGGCAGCTGCACCAGAATGCCGTGTACGGCCGGATCGCGGTTGAGCTTTGCGACGAGCGCCAGGAGGTCCGCCTGCGCGACGTCGGCCGGTAGCTTGTGCTCGAAGGAGGCCATGCCGGCGGCCTGGGTCTGGGTGTGCTTGGAACGCACATAAACCTCGCTGGCGGGGTCGCTGCCGACCAGGACGACCGCCAGCCCCGGCACCAGATTGTGCTCCCGCTTGACCCGGGCAACCTCCTCGGTGACGCGGGCCCGAAGCTCCGCGGCGATGACTTTTCCGTCGATGATTTTGGCGGTCATGTCGGTTCCTCAGTCTGTCGATTTGTCCGAGACGAGCTGGCGCAGGGCTTCCCCGAGCCGTGCCGGATCGCCGTCGACCGCGATCTGCTTCAGCCGCGAGGTGGCTCCGGACAGGAGCCTCACGCTGGCCTTGGGGACACCAAGCGATTTCGCCAACAGCACCAAAACGGCCTTGTTGGCCTCGCCGCCATCGGCGATCGCTCGCACCCGCACCTTGAGCACGCTGCGGCCATCGGCCAGTTGCTCGATCCCGTCGATGTCGTCGCGGCCGCCGCGCGGCGTCACCCGCAGCGCAATGCTGATACCGGAGGCCCCGTAGCGCCAGGGTTCCCTGAAGGCCTCTTTCGCGACCAAGGCGCTCCAGCCCGCTCAGACCACGTTGGGGTAGATGTAGTACAGGATCACCCGCTCGATGAACATGATGAGCAGGATCAGGATGATCGGCGAGATGTCGAGGCCGCCGAGACTAGGCAGGAGATTGCGAATCGGCGCCAGCACCGGCTCGGTGATCCGGTACAGGAACTCCGCCACCGCCGAGACGAACTGGTTGCGGGTGTTCACGACGTTGAAAGCAATCAGCCAGGACAGGATCGCGGACGCGATCAGCAGCCAGACGTAGAGGTCGAGCACGATGATGACGATGTCGAGAACGGCACGCATGATTTTTCAGGGCTCTGGCTTTTGAAGACTCTGGCTTTTGAAGACTGGTTGCGGTCGGAAGTGACGCCTTTCGCTAGATATCGGTTCCCCCCCGCCCAAACAAGGGAAGTCGCGTCCCGAATGGCTAAAAGCGGGTTACAGCCGTCCTTGACTTGACCTTGGCGGGGACTTAAATGGCGCCCGGTTGTCGGCCGCATTTACCAGAGCGGCCAGCAAACGGGGCCATAGCTCAGCTGGGAGAGCGCGTCGTTCGCAATGACGAGGTCGGCGGTTCGATCCCGCCTGGCTCCACCACGCTTCGCCCTCCGGGCTACGCGTGGCGCAGCCACGACGGAGCCCGAGGGGCGAAGCGTGGTGTCCGGCGAAGCCCGCAGGGCGAAGACGGACTGGTTGAGGAATACTCCCCCTTACCTCCCCGTAAACCTCGGCGGCCTCTTCTCCATAAAACTCGCCACGCCTTCCCGAAAATCGCTACCGCCCAATGCCACCATCATCTCCCGGTTGGCCTCGATCGTCGCCTCGGCCAGCGTCTGGAACGGCACCTCGTAGAGCTGGCGTTTGATCACGGCCATCGCACTCGGTGAGACTAAATCGGCGAGATCGCGCGCATAGGCATAGGTCTCCTCGCGGAGCTTTTCAGGCGAGCTGAGGCGGTTGACCAGCCCGATCCGCAGCGCTTCCTCGCTCGACACCCGCCGCGCCGAGAGCAGCAGATCCATCGCGTTGGCATGACCGACGATGCGCGGCAGCATCCAGCTGATGCCGTGCTCGGCAATCAGGCCGCGCCGCGCGAAGGCCGTCGTGAACACGGTATTGTCGGCGGCAAAGCGCAGGTCGCAATAGAGTGCGTGCACGAGCCCGATGCCGGCAGTCGCGCCGTTGAGCATGGCGATGACAGGCTTCTTGATCGACGGATAGAAGCCGTAGCGCGTCTGCCAGTCCGGACGCCGGTTCATGTCGAACGGCGGCAGGTTCGAGGCACGCCTGACGTCATCGGGGTCGAGCCCCTTGAGCGCATCCATGTCGGCACCGGCGCAGAACGCGCGGCCCGCGCCGGTGAGGATGATGACTCGGACATTGTCGTCGGCGCTTGATGCTTCCATCGCATGGCGCACGTCGCGCTCCATGGTCGGCGTCCACGCATTCATGCGGTCCGGGCGATTGAGCGTGACGGTCGCGATCTTGTCGCTCACCTCGTAGAGAATGTGTTCGTAGGCCACGGCGCTCTCCCTTGTTTGTCGGCACGCATTGGTGCGCGCTCGTTGGCAGAGAGCCTAGCATATCAGGGACAGAGGCAAGGACTTGCGCCAAGGATCTGCGGCAAGGATCTGCGCGAACGCGCGATCACTCGGCAGCTTGCGCCAGCACGGGCCGGCGCGCCAGCCAGCCGTTGATGAAGTGATCGAGCCAGGCGCGTTCCGCGGCATCGTACACGGCACGATCTGCGAAATGATGGTGTCGCTGCCGCGCACCGGGCGCGCTGAAGCCGTCATAGCCTCGTGTGGTCCAGCGATGCATCATCGCGTAGGTCACGTCTGGATGAAATTGCACGCCGAAAGCATTGCCGGCACGGAATGCCTGCACCGGAAAATCGTCACCTTCTGCGAGCAGCTCTGCGCCGACGGGCAGCTCGAATCCCTCGCGATGCCAGTGATAGACCTGAGCCGGCCAGGCCGGGCAGAGCGCGTGGCCCGCCGCGGTCGGACGGATCGGGTAATAACCGATCTGGGTCAGCGCATCGGCATGCGGCGCGACGCGCGCACCGAGCTGCATCGCGAGCATCTGGGCCCCAAGGCAGATGCCGAGAAACGGCCGCTGCTCGCGCAGCGGAATTTCGATCCAGTCGATCTCGCGGCGAACATAGTCATCGGAATCATTGGCGCTCATCGGACCGCCAAAGACCACCGCGCCGGCATGCTGATCGAGCGTGTCGGGCAGGGGATCGCCAAAGCGCGGACGGCGGATGTCGAGGCGATGGCCGAGCGCGCGCAAGGCATTGCCGACGCGGCCGGGGGTCGAGGATTCCTGGTGCAGGACAATGAGAACCGGCAGGCCGCTTGCCGAATCAGAGGCAGGCGCGCCGGGCGTCCTTCGCGGGAAGGGCACCACTTCTGCACTGCCAAACCTATCCGTCCGGAACGACATTGTCCTTGCGAAAGCTATTGGTTCAGACCGCCAGCATAACTAAGCGATCGTTAATTTCGTGTGAGTTCGCGCACACATCGAAACCGAAGCAAGCTCCGGGCCAATACGGACACTCGAGCTTTCCTTAGTGCCTCTGCCTCTGGAACCGGCTGGTGGCGGCCAGGATGAAGCCGCGTGGGAAAAAGCGCAGCGCAAATGGCACAATCTTGATGCCCAAACCAGGCAACACTGCTCTTTTATTGGCCATCAGCCCGCGATAGGCCTCCCGGGCGACATCGGCGGCAGAAACATTGAGAAGAGCCGTATCATGTCCGGAGCCGACCCCGGCGCGCGCCTGGAATTCGGTGGGCACGGGACCCGGGCAAAGGACGGTGACGCGAACACCGCGCGGCGCGAGCTCCGCCCGCAGCGCTTCGGTGAATGAAATCACGTAGGCCTTGGACGCATAATAGACGGCCATGCCGGGGCCGGGCAGGAAACCCGCGACCGAGCCGACATTGAGAAGACCGCCCTTGTTCTTGATGAGCTGATCGGCAAAGCGCAGCGAGAGGTCCGTCAGGGCCCGCACGTTGACATCGACAATCCCGACCTGCTCGTTGCGATCGCGCTCGATGGCATCGCCGAACACACCGAAGCCGGCATTGTTGACGAGGTGATCGAGCTCAACGCCTTCGGCAGCGAGCGCTGCTGCGATTGTTTCGCCGGCGTCCATGTCCTGGAGATTGCAGGCGATCACGATCGGCTTCTTGCCGCCTTTGGCGGCGAGCTCGTTCGCGAGCGCCTCAAGTCGATCCGCGCGCCGCGCCGTCAATGCCAGGCGATGTCCGTTGGCGGCAAATACGCGCGCCAGCTCCGTGCCTATGCCCGCCGAGGCACCGGTGATCAACGTTACCCGCTCTGTCACGATCGCAGTCTCATGAAGTGAAGATTTTGGCCCAGCAATGCTGGAACCAGAGCATAGGCCGCGCGCGACAGGCAAGCGGCGCTGGCAGCATGGCCGCTTGAAAGGTGATCAGAGGGAGCACAAAAACCGCGGATTTGCGGATGAATCCGGACACGAGGCGGCCGGCAGCTACATTAAAGTTTCGTCATGTGATCCGCACAACCGACGTCCGCGCAGAGTCAGGTCAGCCACTGACGGCGCTGTCCTTCAGCTCGCCGCTGGCACGGCCCGCAACAGCGTGCTTCAGCTCAATCCGGTCGCGCTGGGCAATCCCGAGCAGGTCGGAGGCGCGCCAGACGACATTGTCTTCGAATTCGGTGACCTGGCCGTCGGCATAGACCAGCTCCCACATCATCCGGACGATGCGCTTGCGCCCCTCTTCGTCGAGCGAGCGCATGATGACACTGGTGAAGTGATAGAGATCCACCGCCTCGCCCTCGACCTGGGTGGCATCCGCGATCAGGCGATCCGCGGTGCCGTGGTCGAGCCCAAAGTGGCTCTCGATCAGGCTGTGCAGCTTGCGCTGCTCAGCCGCTGTCGGCTGGCCGTCCAGCGAGACCACGTGGACCAGCAGCGCGGTCGCGGCCAACCGATAATCGCTGTCGCCGAACGTGCGGTTCTGGTCATGAGGGGCGACAATGTCGGTGATGAATTGGCGCAGGCCGTCGAGCATAAGGTCCTACCGAAATCGATGCGCCGCGAGGAGCGCGGCTGTTACCAGCATCATATGAGCAGGGAACTCAACCGGCGCAACATGCGTCAGTTCCGCGCGCCGCATTACGTTTCGGCAATCTGTCTACTGTCATTCCGGGGCGCGCAAAACGCGAACCCGGAATTCCGGGTTCGATGCTCGCGCATCGCCCCGGAATGACAGTTCAAGGCTCACGGAATTTCGTACACCACCATTTTGTCGGCGATGCCGCGCAGCGCCGCCTGTTTCTGGATCGGCTTGATCGCACGCTGCTCCAGCACCTCGGCGACCGCAGGCGCATCGAGCACCGGGCCGGTGATGTGAATTTCCTGCGCTGTCGACAGGCTCTGCACGCGGGCGGCGATGTTGACCGTCTGGCCGAAATAGTCCTGCCGCTCGTTGAGCATGACCGCGAGGCAGGGACCTTCATGGATGCCGATCTTGACGATGAGATCGTCGGTGCCACGCTGCTTGTTGAGCTCGTCCATCGCCGCGCGCATCCGCAGGCCCGCGACGATGGCATGCTCGGGACGGACAAAGGTCGCCATCACGGCATCGCCGATCGTTTTCACCACGGCGCCCTTCTCGGATGAGATGATCTCGAGCAGCGCATGGAAATGCGCACGCACCAGATCGAAGGCGGCGAGATCGCCGACGCGCTCGTACAGCGCGGTCGATCCCTTCAGGTCGGTGAACAGGAAGGTCAGCGAGGTGATCTGGAGCCGCTGGTCGAGACTGAGATTGTCCGCCTTAAAGACGTCGCGAAAGGTCTGGTTCGACAGCATCCGCTTGGCGGTGAGAAACGGCTTGCGCTTGCCGATGAGATGATGAAGCGCCTCGGCCGCGATGAACACCGACGGCAGCACGCGCACGCCGGCCTGGTTCTCCAGCGACAGCCGCAGCGGACCGGGCCGCATGGTCGTGGTGCCTGTCGGGGCCTGCACCCTGTTGTACATGATGGCGAGCTGCTGACGGTCCTTGGTCGGCTCGCCCTGGACGTCGATGAAGTGGGCGGCGTGCGTCACCGGCTCGAAGATGATGACGAAGTCACTCGGCAGTTGCAGCGACATGGTCGCCTTCTCACCGGCCGGCAGCTCCATCGTGTCCAGCGTTACTTCATTGGCGAGCGTCGCGAACGATTCCTTGTTGAAGTCGACGCCGGAACTCCAGAACATTTGCTTGAAATACTCCCAGACTGGAAGCGTATCGGGGTCGTGCGCTGCGATGCGCCGGACACGTGAATTGACGGTGAAGGAGACCTCGACCTGATCGTCGACCGAGGTCTTGTAGCCGCAGGCGCAGAGCGCACAGTGATACTCATCCGGCTTGAGCGCCTTCAGGGTCGAATGCGCCCCCAGCACGCCGCCGCAGCCCGGGCATAATACGTTCCAGCCGAGATCGAACAGGCCGAGCCGCGCCGCATGCAGGAAGGCAGAGATCGCATGCTCTTCATCGAGGCCACGCTGCCTGGAAAAATCGAGAACGTTGACGCGGTTGAGCTCGTGATCCTCGCCATCCTCGATGAGACGCGCAATGGCATCGACCACCTTCTCGTCGGCGGTCTGCTTCAGAACGGAAAACTGGGCCTGGATGTCGCTCATGGCGGGACTCTATCTAGGGTGGATCACGCCATCGGCCAGGCCAATTGCCTGTCACCGACGCGTGATGCGGAACATGGGTGAGTGGTCCGGCTGGGTCGTGACGACACCGAGCGGGATCACGGGTTTCGTCGTATCGGCGAGCTCGACACGGAATGCGCCGATCAGCCGGGCCAGCGCCAGCACGGATTCGGCTTGCGCGAACGGCGCGCCGATGCAGACACGAGGACCTGCGCCAAACGGCAGGTAAGCGAATCGGTCGGGCGCCTCTTTCGACATGAAGCGTTTTGGAATGAACGCGTTCGGCTGATCCCACAGCTTCTCGTGCCGGTGCAGCAGCCAGGGCGCGATCATGATGATGTCGCCCTTGCCGATCTCGATCCCGGCCGCATTGTCCTTCTCGCGTGCGGCGCGTGCCACGAGGAAGGCGGGCGGATAGAGCCGCATCGTCTCCTCGATCACCGCGCGGGTGAATTTCTGGCGGTCGATGTCGGCGATGCTGTCGAGATGTTCGCCGCGCGCCTCGGACGCCACCTCCTCCTGCGTATCAGGGTCGAGCGCGAGCAGATAGAGCGCCCAGAACAGCGCCGTCGCCGTGGTCTCGTGACCGGCGAGGATCATGGTCGCGACCTCGTCGACGAGCTGTTCGTCGGAGAAGCCCTTGCCCGTTTCCGGATCACGCGCCTCGTCCATGAGATCGAACAGGTCGCGCGGCGGCGCACCGTCCTTCTTGCCTGCCGCTCGCCGTTCGACGATCAGCATGGCAACGAACTCGGTCCAGCGTTTGCGGAAGCGCGCCCGTGCAAAATCCATCGGGCTCGGCCACGACACCGGCAGCACCATGTCGAGGAGGTACGGGCGTCCCAACCGCGCGGCATATTCCATGATGAAATTGCGCAGGGTCGCGCCATGCTGGTCCATGCCGAACGAAAACATCGTACGCCCGGCGATCTCCAGCGTCATGCGCTGCATGATCTCGCGCAGGTCGACCTCTTCACCCGAGCGCGCATCCAGTTTTGCGATAGTCTCGTCGAGCACCGCCGTCATGTGCGGAACGAGATTCGCGGTCGCGCGCGGCGTGAAGGCCGGCGCCAGCGTGCGGCGCTGGAACGTCCAGGAGTGACCTTCCGCGATCAGAAGACCGTCACCGAGCACGGGACGCAGCATGCGGATTCCCGCCGGCGTGCGCGAATAGTTCTCGTAATTGGTGAGCAGGACGTGCCGGATCGCATCCGGCTGGTTCAGGATGAAGCTGTTGCGGAAGAAGAAGCGCCCCTGGACGACGTCTTCCTCGTAGGCGCGCTGCCCCCAGGTTGCGATCATGTTCTGGCGGATCACCGCGAGACGACTGAAAAACGACATGTCGTCGGGCGCACGCGGGGGAGCCGGAGGGATGATGGGCTGACGCACGCTGGCGATGTTCATGGCTCTCTCCCGAGAGATGGGACGCAGGCAACAGCTAGTAAGTCAGCTCGGCAATCGCAATCCTGTTCTCCTGGGCAGGCCAGGCGCGAGCCACAATTCGTTCTTCGCCGGATTGAGCCACGATGTTACGTCCAACCTCGCCGGCCGCAAGCCGCAATGTGGCCGCCGAATCCGTCGGCACGCCCGGCTTGACGTCGGCCGGCTCCTTGCCGTCCAGCAACACCACGTCCCTCGGCAGACCGAAATAGCCGCGCGGCCGCGACATGATCACGATCGCGCCGGCGTCCTTGTCGGCTGGCCCGAGCGGCCGGGCGGCGCGCAAATGGACGACGTCGGACGAGCGCGGGAACGGCGAGCGATAGATGTGTGTGATCGGCGCACCCGGCGAGGTCAGGACGAATTCCAGCGGCCAGGACGGGTCGACCTGCGCGGGACCCCAGCGACCGTCGGCGCCGGTCGTTGCGCTGTGCAGCGCACCGCCCTTGCGCTCACCGGTATCAGGGTCGACGCGGAAGATATCGACGGTCGCACCTGCGACCGGACGGTTGGTCGACACGCCGCCGGGCGTGCCGGTGACGAGGCCGCTCAGGCGGACACTTGGCTGCGGCACAATCGCGATGCGCGCAGGCTCGCGGCCCGCGATGAACTTGTAGATCTCCCGGAAGGCGCGCGGATGGAACGCCACCTCGCGATGATCGAGCGCACCGAGCACGAGATTGGTCGCGCCTTTCAGCTCCGGCCCTTCATTGGTGACGCCGGTCGGCGTGCCGGGTTTGCCGATGAAGCGGCCATCGGCCTGGGCGTATTTGTCCATGCCGTCGCTGCGCAGCGTCAAGAAGGCAACGCCCGGCGTCACCTCGCTCTCGCCTTCGTTCAGGTTGCGCAGGAACGGGCCGTGGCCGTTGAACTCGTTATTGGGCTGGTCCTCGGTTGCGAACACGCCATGATTGGGCGTGCCGCACAGGACGGCGTGGCTGACATCGCCGGCACCGCCATTCTTGATGACGTTGCGGATCGCATTGCCGCCGCGCGAGCTGCCGACCAGCGCTACACGAGACGCCCCGGTACGGCGCTTCAGCTCTGCGATGGCAGCCGTGAGCTCCCGGCGTTGGTCCTCGATCGAGGAGCGGTTTGCCTGCTCGACCTTGTCGTCGCTGCGGGCCAGCGGATCGGTAAAATTGATTGCCGCCATGCGATCGCGCGCGATGCCGTTGGATTCCATCCGCCACATCGTGGTCATCCAGAGCGCGTCATAGTCGCCATTGCCGTGGACGAACAGGATCGGCGGCACCTCGGCGCCGGGCGCCGCGACGGGTGCGGCTTGGGCCCATGCGCCCGTTCGCAAGCTCGCAACCGCGAAAGGCAAGCTGCCCGTCCCCAGCAGGATCGTCCGTCGCGACAGCTTCATCTGTTCCTCCCCGGCAAACCGCCTCTTTGCACCGCTTATAGCGGCCTAATCACTGGACAGCGAAGGACTTTCGCGGGCATCACTGAACTCACCGGAATCGCCAGGACCACTTCTGCCAGCCCATATGGAAGGGGATATGACCGAGCAGCCGAACCGCCAGAAAATGGCCGCCGACGGCATCACCGCGCCGCTGCGGTACACCGTATTCCGGCGCATCTGGCTCGCCAGCCTGCTCTCCAATCTCGGCCTCCTGATCCAGGGCGTCGGCGCGGCCTGGGCGATGACACAGATGGCAGCCTCGGCGGACAAGGTGGCGCTGGTGCAGACCGCGCTGATGCTGCCGATCATGCTGATCTCGATGCCGGCCGGCGCTATCGCCGACATGTATGACCGCCGCATCGTCACCCTGGTTTCGCTGATGATTGCCCTCACCGGCGCGACCGCGCTGACGGTGCTGGCCGGGCTCAATCTCATCACCCCTGAAGCCCTGCTCGCCTTTTGCTTCGTGGTGGGCAGCGGCAACGCGCTGTTCGGCCCGGCGTGGCAGTCCTCGGTCAGCGAGCAGGTGCCGCCCGATGCGCTGCCTTCGGCTGTCGCGCTGAACGGCATCAGTTACACCATCGCGCGCAGCTTCGGCCCCGCGGTCGGCGGCGTCATCGTCGCCTCGCTCG
>NZ_JALBHA010001159.1:0-474 GCF_023006445.1 Bradyrhizobium sp. SHOUNA76 | reverse complement strand
CGATCGGCGTCTACATGCCACTCGGTTCGCCCCGGCTTCAGGATTTTCCCTTGGCGGAGCGGGAGCGCGGATCCGGGTCCGGCATGGCGCAGTCGCTCGAGAATCTCGTGGCGCAGGTCCAGGACCATCTGGAGAAGAATCCGACCGACGGGCGCGGCTGGAACGTGCTCGCGCCGGTGCTGGAGCGGCTCGGCCGTTTCGACGACGCGGTGCGCGCTTATCGCAACTCGCTCACCTACAATGGCGAGAGCGCGGAGCGCCGGTCCGATCTCGGCGAAGCGCTCTCGGCCGCCGCCGGCGGTGTGGTGACCGCCGAGGCCAAGACCGAATTCGAGCGTGCACGCGCCCTGAACCTTGACGATCCCAAGGCGAACTACTTCCTCGGCCTCGCCGCCGAGCAGGACGGCCGCAAGGACGACGCTGCCACGATCTGGCGCGGCTGCTCGAGGTCTCGAAGCTGATGGATTCGACCGA
>NZ_JALBHA010001158.1:0-478 GCF_023006445.1 Bradyrhizobium sp. SHOUNA76 | reverse complement strand
AACGTGCCTCTCGGCGCGGCGACGCTGCTGCTGGGCCTGCGCAGCCTGCCGCACACCAAGCCCGCCAGCCATTCGTTCGACTGGCAGAGCGCGGGGCTGTCCGCGATCACCTTCGGTGTCGGCATCGCCGCGGTCGACAGCGTCGGCCATGGCGAAGCAGCGATCACCTGCCTGATCGAGTTCGCCATCGCTGTCGTCGCCGGTGCGCTCCTGATCTACCGCGAGACCCACATGACCTCGCCGCTCTTGCCGGTCGACCTGTTGCGCATTCCGGTGTTCGCGCTGTCGATTGCGACCTCGATCGCCTCGTTCTGCGGGCAGATGCTCGCCTTCGTCGCGATCCCCTTCTACCTCCAGAGCCGCTTCGGCTATTCGGCGGTGCATATGGGTCTTCTGATCACGCCCTGGCCGATCGCGGTAGCCTTCGCGGCGCCCCTCGCCGGCCGCCTGGTCGAGCGTTACCCGGCCGGCCTGCTCG
>NZ_JALBHA010001157.1:0-478 GCF_023006445.1 Bradyrhizobium sp. SHOUNA76 | reverse complement strand
CAGGACCTGCCGTTCGAGCGCCTGGTGCAGGAGCTGCAGCCGGCGCGCGAGGCGAGCCGCCATCCGATCTTCCAGGTCCTGTTCGCATTGCAGAACGTGCCGCAGGAGAAGTTCGAACTGCCGGGGCTGACGCTGAGTAAGGTGGGAGATCAGCCTGTTGGAGGCGTCGATCCATCGCTCTATCGGCTGGATCTGGCATTCTATCTGCACGAAGGCGACGAAGGGCTGCACGGCTTCTTCCAATACGCGACCGATCTGTTCGACGCCGCGACGGTGAAGCGGCTGTCGGAGCATCTGACGCAAATGTTGATGGAAGCAGTCGCTGACGCGGACCGTCCGCTGTCGGAGCTTGCGATGCTGCCGGAGACGGAGCGGCGGCAATTGGTGGAGGAGTGGAACGAGACGTGTTCGGCCTATCCGTCGGAGGCATGCTTGCACGATCTGGTGACGGCGCAGGCCATGCGAACGCCGGATGCGG
>NZ_JALBHA010001156.1:0-479 GCF_023006445.1 Bradyrhizobium sp. SHOUNA76 | reverse complement strand
CGCCGCGGCCGCGGCCGCCATCGCAAGCGAGGTCGCGCCGGCGAGTTGCAGCAGGGAGCGGCGGGTGAGGTCGATGGTCATTGGTCAGGACTCGCTGAAATGCTTGAGACGAAATGGCGCAATTTTCGGATTGCTACACGTTCCCGTGAGGCGCTCCCAATCACATATTCGTCGGCCGTGATCCTACGGAGAGCCGTCCTGGTCCTGGCCACCCGGCCAGTTTCGCAATCGCCCGCGACATCCCAAATTGAGGACAACTTACAGGAGCTTACCATGACCGACCTGACCGCCCTGTCCTCACTGTCATCCGCCCTCGCGGACGTGGTGGCGCGCACCGCGCCCTCAATCGTCTCCGTGCACTCGCATCGCTCCCGTGCCACCGGCTTTGTCTGGAAGGCAGGCCTCATCGTCACCGCCGACGAGGCGCTGGCCGACGAGGGTGAGGTCGAGATCGGCCTCCCCGACGGCAGCCGCGTGGC
>NZ_JALBHA010001155.1:0-480 GCF_023006445.1 Bradyrhizobium sp. SHOUNA76 | reverse complement strand
TCCGAGCGCGAGG
This sequence comes from Bradyrhizobium sp. SHOUNA76, assembly GCF_023006445.1. NCBI lineage: Bacteria > Pseudomonadati > Pseudomonadota > Alphaproteobacteria > Hyphomicrobiales > Nitrobacteraceae > Bradyrhizobium > Bradyrhizobium sp. SHOUNA76. The sequence goes on along the minus strand of NZ_JALBHA010001155.1, from coordinate 467 downwards.
CATTTCCGCGCGCGCTGGAAGCGGCCGGCATCGTCTTCATCGGCCCGAACCCGGGCGCGATTGCAGCCATGGGCGACAAGATCGAGTCGAAGAAGGCGGCCGCCAAGGCCAAGGTCTCGACCGTGCCCGGCTATCTCGGCGTCATCGAGGATGACAGGCACGCGGTCAAGATCGCCGACGAGATCGGTTATCCCGTGATGATCAAGGCTTCCGCCGGCGGCGGCGGCAAGGGCATGCGCATCGCGCATTCGACGGCCGAGGTCGCGGAAGGTTTCAACCTCGCCAAGGCCGAGGCCAAGGCCTCGTTCGGCGACGACCGCGTCTTCGTCGAGAAGTTCATCGTCGATCCCCGCCACATCGAGATTCAGGTGCTGGGCGACAAGCACGGCAACGTGATCTATCTCGGCGAACGCGAATGCTCGATCCAGCGCCGCAACCAGAAGGTCATCGAGGAGGCGCCTTCGCCG
>NZ_JALBHA010001154.1:0-481 GCF_023006445.1 Bradyrhizobium sp. SHOUNA76 | reverse complement strand
CACCATCAAGCAGTATCCGACCCCGTTCGGCTCCTCGCCGTTCCTGGGCAGCCAGCTGATCTCGACCCACCAGGCCGGCATGATCGGCGTCACCGTGCTGCTGCTGCTCGGGCTCTACTTCTTCTTCCAGTACACGCGGATCGGTCTTGCGATGCGCGCGGCCGCCTCGGTGCCTGAATCGGCGCGCCTGGTCGGCATCAACACGAGCTGGATGATCGCGCTCGGCTGGGGCATGGCGACCGCGATCGGCGCGATCGCCGGCATGCTGATCGCTCCTGTGGTGTTCCTCGAGCCCAACATGATGGGCGGCGTCCTGATCTACGGCTTTGCCGCCGCGGTGCTCGGCGGGCTGTCGAGCCCGTTCGGTGCGGTGGTCGGCGGCTTCCTGGTCGGCGTCTTCGAGAACCTCGCCGGCACCTACATCCCCGGCGTCGGCAACGAGCTGAAACTCCCGATCGCGCTCGCGCTGATCATCTCCGTC
>NZ_JALBHA010001153.1:0-485 GCF_023006445.1 Bradyrhizobium sp. SHOUNA76 | reverse complement strand
CGGACGGCGAGGCCCGCCAGTCCCAGCTTGCCGGACGCTGCGGCGTGAAAGCGGGACGGAACGAGGATATGGCGCTCTCGCCGCTGTTGGCGGCGGTGCGGCGGCCCTCGCGCGCAAGTCCTTCCTTCAATCCGTGCACGATCAGCGCGCGGACGAGGCCGGCGTTGCGGAAACGCACCTCGGTCTTGGCGGGGTGGACGTTGGCATCGACCTCGCGCGGGTCGAGCGTGACGAACAATGCCAGCACCGGATGGCGGTCGCGCGGCAGGTAGTCGGAGTAGGCGGCGCGCACGGCGCCCAGGATCAGCTTGTCGCGCACCGGGCGGCCGTTGACGAAGAGGTACTGCCCGAGCGCATTGGCTTTGGTCAGCGCAGGCGCTGCGGCATAGCCGGAGACGACGACGCCCTCGCGTTCGGCATGGACCTCGATGGCATGGCTGCGAAACTCCGCGCCGAGAATGTCGCCGAGCCGTGTCAGCCGTCCG
>NZ_JALBHA010001152.1:0-485 GCF_023006445.1 Bradyrhizobium sp. SHOUNA76 | reverse complement strand
AAGCTTCGGAGCGGCCGGGGCGGGCGCGGCGGCCGGCAGCACCCCGAGGACACCGTTGCCGGTGCCGAATCCCGTCGGCTGCCGCGGCATTTCGGTACGGGCGATCTCGGCCTTCGGCGCCTCCGGTTGGCTGACGATCTCGGGCTTGTTGATGAGATCGGCGCGGGCAACGACGGCGCCGGAGGTTTCCGCGACGTCGGAACGGGACGGAATGGCGTTGGTGACCGGCGGGGCGACCTGGGTGGGGGCGGCGGAGGCAACCTTCACGGCGCCGGCCTTGACCTGAACCGTCTTGACCCGAACCGGCTTCATCGGCTCGGACGAGCCGGGAATGATGGAGAGCGGCTGGCTCGAGATCACGCCATTGGTGAGCGGTGCGGGCTCGATCCTGGATTCCGTCGGCCGAACCTCGGGTTTGGGCTGGGCCGGCGGCACCGCGGCCGTCGCAGCCGCCAGCGTCGACAGACGCGCAGCCAGACGCGACG
>NZ_JALBHA010001151.1:0-486 GCF_023006445.1 Bradyrhizobium sp. SHOUNA76 | reverse complement strand
GATGCGTGGCGCAGTCGTGGTGCGTCCCGCCCCCGTGGTGGTGGCTCCGCCGGTCGTCGTCGTGCCCCGCGCGCGCGTGTGCCCCTATGGCTTCCGCTGGTACGCTGGCCGCTGCCGCCCGTTCTGATCTCGTCCATTAACGTTTGCGAAATGGCCGCGCGGCGAAAGCCTGCGCGGCCATTTTTCGTTTTTTGGGGGCCTGACGATTCGCCGCGAATTGGAGCACCTCGGAATCGAAACGGGGACTGCTGGCTGCGATCCCCGTCCAATTCACGCGCTGCGGCGAGCTTACCAGTGATGGCGGCGGTGCCAGCGCCGACGATGCCGGCGCCAATGACGGTGGCCCCAGCCGCGATGGCGGCCATGCCAGTGCACCTGTTCGGGCGTCAGCTTGGCGGCTTCCTCGCTGGTGGTGACTGCCGGATGAGCGTCGGGATTGCCTTGCGGCGTACGAGCGGAATCACTGAGCGGCTGCGGTGACAGCGG
>NZ_JALBHA010001150.1:0-486 GCF_023006445.1 Bradyrhizobium sp. SHOUNA76 | reverse complement strand
CTCGGATAGTCGCGCGTCGGGATCGGCAGCAATCGCCTCCAACAGCACCCGCCAACGTTCCGCAAGGCGCTCGATCGTCGATACATCGTAAATATCCGTCGCGTATTCGAACGCGCCTTGCAGTCCGGTCACGGTCTCCCGCAGCCGCAGAGAGACATCGAATTGTGCCGGCGGGTCGTTGCGCGGCACACGGCTCGATCGCAGGCCAGCGAATTCGAAACCCTTCCCTCGATCAATATGCAACGCAAACATGGTCTGAAAGACGGGATGACGGGCGAGATCGCGCGCCGGCTGCAGCTCCTGCACAAGCCGCTCGAACGGCAGGTCCTGGTGCTCATAGGCGCCCAGCGCCGACTCCTTCACGCGCAGGAGCAGCTCGCGAAAGGTCGGATCGCCCGAAAGGTCCGTGCGCATCGCAAGCGTGTTGGCGAAGAAGCCGATCAGCCCTTCCAGCTCGCGCCGCGTCCGGCCCGCGATCGGCGTCCC
>NZ_JALBHA010000114.1:0-14691 GCF_023006445.1 Bradyrhizobium sp. SHOUNA76 | reverse complement strand
CACCCCGCCGCCGGGCGATGCCGCGGACAGCGCGGCGCTCAGCCTGTCGCTGACCAAAGCCCTGGTCGAAGCCAACCGCGCCCGCTTCAACATCAAGAGCGCCGGCCAAGGTACGCTGATCGAAGTGGTGTTCGCGCCCGCGCTGGCGGGGGCGTAGCCTCCACCGTCATTGCGAGCGCAGCGAAGCAATTCAGGCTGCCGCCGCGATGCAGGTGCGCTCCCTCTCCCGCCTGCGGGAGAGGGTCGGGGAGAGGGTGCCTCCGCGGCGGAAGCAACCGACTGCACGTTGGTCGCGGCCTCTTCCGAGGCAGCCTCCACCAACGTGGCAAGCTCGGTCGACCGGCTGGCCGTGGTGGTCAGGGACGTGGCCGAGGCCTCGAGCTCGTTGGCCGCCGACGACACCGTCTCGACGATCTCGCCGATCGCGCCCTCGAAATCGTCGGCCATCCTGATCATGTCGGCGCGGCGGCGCTCGGCGGCGAGCTTGTCCTGCCTGATCTTCTCCTCGGCTTCTTCCTGCGCCTTCCGCTCGGCATTGATCTTGAACGTCTCGACCGCTTGCGCGATCTCGACGATTTCGTCGGGACGGCCGAGCCCGGGAAGGACGACGGCGAAATTGCCGTTGGCGAGCTCGATCATCGCCGCCCGCATCGCGGACAGCGGCCTGGAGACCGACCGCCCGATGAATACGCCGAGGCCGAGCACGGCGGATGCAATCAACGCGATGGCGACGCCGATCCACCATTGAATGCCGTCGCGCTCGACCTCGTTCATCCGGTCGGCATCGCAGTCCCAACGACAGGTTTATGCCGGCACATTATGCGCGGTGAGATGCACAGGCGCGGTCAAAAAAAACACGGCGCTCGTGGCGCCGTGCTGTCGTGTCTTCAGGTGACGATGAAGGTCCGGCTCAGCTATAGATCTCGAACAGGCCGGCGCCGCCCTGGCCGCCGCCGATGCACATCGTCACCACGCCCCACTTGGCCTTGCGGCGCGCGCCTTCCTGCAGCAGATGCCCGGTGAGACGGGCGCCGGTCATGCCGAAGGGATGGCCGATCGCGATCGAGCCGCCGTTGACGTTGTACTTGGCGGGATCGATGCCGAGCTGGTCGCGGCAGTACAGGCACTGGCTGGCGAAGGCTTCGTTGAGCTCCCACAGATCGATGTCGTCGACCTTGAGGCCGGTGCGCTTGAGCAGCTTCGGAATCGCGAACACCGGGCCGATCCCCATCTCGTCCGGCTCGCAACCGGCGGTGGCCCAGGCGACGAAGCGGCCGAGCGGCTTGAGGCCGCGCTTCTCGGCGTCCTTGGCTTCCATCAGCACGACCGCCGCGGCACCGTCCGAGAGCTGGCTGGCATTGCCGGCGGTGACGAACTTGCCGGGGCCCTTCACCGGCTCGAGCTTGGCGAGGCCCTCTATCGTGGTCTCGGGGCGATTGCATTCGTCGCGGTCGACGACGTAGTCGACGATCGACTCCGCCTTGGTCTGCTTGTCGACGACCTTCATCTTGGTCTTCATCGGGACGATCTCGTCCTTGTACTTGCCCGCCTGCTGCGATGCCGCCATGCGGCGCTGCGATTCCAGCGAGAACTCGTCCTGGTATTCGCGGCTGAGCTTGTAGCGTTCGGCGACGATGTCGGCGGTGTCGATCATCGCCATGAAGATATCGGGCGCGACCTTGAGCAATTCAGGATCGATCGATTCCTTCGGCGTGCCGCCGCCCGGCATCGAGATGCTCTCGACGCCGCCGGCGACGATGCAGTCGGCGCCGTCCGAGCGGATCGAGTTGGCGGCCATCGCGATGGTCTGCAGCCCCGAGGAGCAGAACCGGTTCACCGAGACGCCGGCCGTGGTCTTCGGCAGACCGGCGAGCAGCGCGGCCTGACGGCCGATGTTCGGCGCACCATGGGCGCAATTGCCGAGATAGCAATCCTCGACATAATCCTTCTCCACGCCGGCACGGTCGACCGCGTGATGAATGGCATGGGCCGCGAGCGACATCGGCGGCGTGATGTTGAACCCGCCGCGGCCTGACTTTGCGAGGCCCGTACGTGCATAGGAAACGATGACGGCTTCACGCATGTGTTTCTCCCTTGTCGAACGATTTTGAACGGAGCGTCCTGCCCCCATTGGTACACAAAGTTGGAAGGCTGCGGGAGAAATAAAAACGCCGCCTCCAGGTGATGGAGGCGGCGTTGTTCCGCGGGTCGGAATATCAATGTGAACGTCACTCTATCCACGCGTCATGCTCGGGCTGGCCCCGGCCATGACGACGGTGAGAGTTTGATCAGAACGTCAGCGCCTTGGCCTGCTTGACCTGCGGCAGCGCCTGCACCTTGGCGAGCAGATCCGCCGGCACCGCGCCGTCGACCTCGACCAGCGCGATGGCATCGCTGCCGGGTGCGACGCGGCCGAGATGGAAGGTGGCGATGTTGAGCTTGGCGTCGCCGAGCAGGCTCGCGAACCTGCCGATGAAGCCCGGCTTGTCCTCGTTGGTAACGTAGATCATCGACTTGCCGAATTCAGCGTCGACGCGGATGCCCTTGACGTCGACCAACCGCGGCTTGCCGTCATGGTACACGGTGCCGGAGACCGAGCGCTCCTGGCGCTCCGTCGCCACCGTCACGGTGATCAAACTTTCGTAGTCGCTCTGCGCGGCGCGGACGATCTCGTCGACCACCATGCCGCGCTCCTTGGCGACGACGGGCGCCGACACCACGTTGACCTCGCCCAGCATCGGGCGCAGCAGTCCCGACAGCACGGCGGAGGTGATCGCCTTGATCTTCATCTCGGCGACGTGGCCCTCATAGGTGATCTCGACCTTGAGGATGCCGCTCTCGGTGAGCTGGCCGGCAAACGAGCCGAGCTTCTCGGCGAGCGAGATGAACGGCTTCAGCTTCGGCGCCTCTTCCGCGGTGATCGAGGGGAAATTGACCGCGTTCGAGATCGCGCCGGTGAGCAGGTAATCCGACATCTGCTCGGCGACCTGGAGCGCGACGTTCTCCTGCGCTTCCGTGGTGGAGGCGCCGAGATGCGGCGTGCAGATCACGTTGGGATGACCGAACAGCACGTTCTTGGTCGCGGGCTCCTCGACGAAGACGTCGAAGGCGGCGCCGGCAATGTGCTTGGAATTGAGCGCATCGACAACCGCCTGCTCGTCGACGAGACCGCCGCGGGCGCAGTTGATCAGGCGCACGCCCTTCTTCATCTTGGCGATTGCGGCCGCGTCGATGATGTTCTTCGTCTTCTCGGTCAGCGGCGTGTGCAGCGTGATGAAGTCGGCGCGCTTGAGCAAATCGTCGAGCTCGACCTTCTCGACGCCGATGTCCCTGGCGCGCTCGGGCGACAGGAACGGATCGAACGCGATCACCTTCATGCGCAGGCCGAGCGCGCGGTCGGCGACGATCGAGCCGATATTACCGCAGCCGACGACGCCCAGCACCTTGCCGGTGATCTCGACGCCCATGAAGCGGTTCTTCTCCCACTTGCCGGCCTGGGTCGAGGCGTCGGCCTGCGGGATCTCGCGGGCGAGCGCCAGCATCAGGGTGACGGCGTGCTCGGCGGTCGTGATCGAATTGCCGAACGGCGTGTTCATCACGATGATGCCCTTGGCCGTGGCGGCGGGGATCTCGACATTGTCGACGCCGATGCCGGCGCGGCCGATCACCTTGAGGTTGGTCGCCTTGTCGAGGATCTTTGCGGTCGCCTTGGTCGCGGAGCGGATCGCGAGGCCGTCGTAATTGCCGATGATCTCGGCGAGCTTGTCCTTGTCCTTGCCGAGATTGGGCTGGAAGTCGACCTCGACGCCGCGGTCTTTGAAGATCTGCACGGCGGCGGGCGAGAGCGCGTCGGAAATGAGAACTTTGGGTTTGGTCATGGGGATGTGTCCTTCACACCCTCCCCTGGAGGGGGAGGGTCGGCGCGCAGCGCCGGGGTGGGGTGAAGCCTCAATAAAGAAGATCGCCGGTGCGCCGTGTGGAGAGATCACCCCACCCCGCCGCACCTGACGGTGCGTCGACCCTCCCCCTCCAGGGGAGGGTAAGAACTCACGCCGCCTTGGCGAGCGCGGCCTTGGTCTCGGCGAAGGCCCAGTCGATCCACTGCGTCAGCAGCTCGACGTCCTTGGCCTCGACGGTGGCGCCGCACCAGATGCGCAGGCCGGCCGGCGCGTCACGGTAATAGGCGAAGTCGTAGCCGGCGCCTTCCTTCTCGACCAGCGCCACCAGCTTCTTCGAGAAGTCGGCTTGCGCGTCTTCGGACAGCGAGGTGATGGCGGGATCGGTGAACTTCAGACACACCGAGGTGTTGGAGCGGATCGCGACATCCTTGGCCAGGAAGTCGATCCACGGCGTCTCCGCCTTCCAGTCGGCGAGCACCTTGGTGTTGGCGTCGGCACGCGCGATCAGCGCCTTCAAGCCGCCGATCGACTTGGCCCAGTTCAGCGCATCGAGATAGTCCTCGACGCAGAGCATCGATGGCGTGTTGATGGTCTCGCCGACGAAGATGCCTTCGTTGATCTTGCCGCCCTTGGTCATGCGGAAGATTTTCGGCAACGGCCAGGCCGGCTTGTAGGTTTCGAGCCGCTCCACGGCGCGGGGCGACAGGATCAGCATGCCGTGCGCAGCCTCGCCGCCGAGCGCTTTCTGCCAGGAGAAGGTGACCACGTCGAGCTTCGCCCAGTCGAGCGGCTGCGCGAACGCGGCCGACGTCGCGTCGCAGATGGTCAGGCCGGTGCGATCCGCCTTGATCCAGTCGGCGTTCGGCACGCGCACGCCCGAGGTGGTGCCGTTCCAGGTGAAGACGACGTCGCTCGCGGGATCCACCTTCGACAGGTCGGGGATTTCACCATAGGCTGCATTCAGCTTGGTGACGTCCTTGAGCTTCAATTCCTTGACGATGTCGCTGACCCAGCCCTCGCCGAAGGATTCCCAGGCGAGCGTGGTGACGGGGCGCGCACCGAGCAGCGACCAGAGCGCCATCTCGACCGCGCCGGTATCGGAAGCCGGCACGATGCCGATGCGATAATCGGCGGGCACCTCGAGCACTTCGCGCGTCAGGTCGATCGCGAGCTTGAGCTTGGTCTTGCCGACCTTCGCGCGATGCGAGCGGCCGAGTGCTGCGTCCTTGAGATTTTGGGCGTTCCAGCCGGGGCGCTTGGCGCAGGGGCCGGAGGAGAAATGCGGCACGTTCGGCCGCGAAGCGGGCTTCGCTACAGTCATAATATCTACCCTTCCAGATAGTCAGCCTCCCGTTGGGGGGAGGTGTCCCGCCGCGGCTGATACGGGAATCGGGCAGAGCAGTCAAGGAAGTTCCGGCGCCTCACGGCGGCTTGATGGTGCTTCCGCTGCGATACCAGGGGATTCAACGACCGCGAGAGCATTCAGCAAGCCCGTGGCTTCGCTGATCAATTGCGCGGCCCGGCGGCGGCTGCCGACTTTCAAAATGCATTTGTCATCGGCCTGCACGACGTAATCGTTGCCGACCTTGATCATCGAATAGCTTGTCATCGAAATCCCCGAACCGAGGCGAGCCCGGTGTCAGACGCCGCCGTAGCACCGATCGTTCCTTCATCAACGTGAACGACCGACGGGTAGTTTACCGGCTCTTAACATGAACGAATGCGCGATCTGAATTTGCTGATCGCGCAAGGCCCGCACGCAGCTGGCTCAAAAGCGGACAGTCATACCGACGTGACTCGCTGTGAATCCGAGCCGCTTGTAGAAACGCTGCGCATCGACTCGCGTCTGATGCGTCAGCAGTTCGACCAGATTGCAGCCGCGCGCCTTTGCTTCCGCGATTGCCCATTGCACCAAACGCTCGCCGATGCCGCGGCTGCGGCAATCAGTGGCAACGCGAACGTCTTCGAGCAGGCCGCGAACGCCGCCTTGCGAGCTGATGCCCGGCAGAACCGCAAGCTGCAGGCAGCCGACCACCCTGCCCTCGCTCTCGGCCACCACGAGCGTCAGATTCGGATCGCGCTCGACCCGCGCGAATGCGTCGTAATAGGCGGCAGGCAACGGATCCTCGACGCGTTCGCGCGCGCGGCCGAGATGATCGTCGGCGAGCATCGCCACGATCGCGGGAACGTCGTCGCGGCGCGCGCGGCGAATGGAGACGGATTCGGCGCTCATGGCGAAAACTCCAACTCAGCGCGACGGCGGAAGGCAGAGAAACGCTTCGACTTCGCCGATCCAGCGGCGGAGGGAAGCATAACGGCCGAGGTCGAAGCCGCCCTCATGCGCCACGCGGGTATAGGCGAGCAGCGAGACATCGGCGAGCGAAACTTCCTCGGCCGCGAAGAAACGGCTGGCCGCCAGCTGCTGCTCCATGCGGTCGAGCGCCGCATAGCCGCGCTTGACCTTTTCAGGATCCAACTCGGAGGCGTCCTTGCCGAGATAGACGAGCAGGAAGCGGCACACCGCGATATAGGGCTCGTGGCTGTACTGCTCCCAGAACAGCCATTCATCCATCTTGGCCGCAGCAAAGGCATCGCGCGGAACGAGCGCGCTGTCGCGGGCGAGGTAGCGGATGATGGCATTGGATTGCGCCAGCGTGCGGCCGTCGTCGAAGGCGATTGTCGGCACCTGGCCGGCACCGTTCATCGCAAGGAATTGCGGCGTGCGCGTCTCGCCCTTGCGCGTGTCGATCTCGATCCAGCGGTAGGGCAATGCGAGCTTGTCGCAGACCCACTTCACCTTGAGGCAATTGCCGGAATTGCTGTCGCCGTAGATCTTCATCGCTGTCGCGCCCCGCTTGGAGCGACAGAGCATCAGGACGCAGAGGAGCTGTCAACAGCGGTGCGGCGAAGCGGCGTCAGAACTTGTAGCCGACCCCGAGGCGCGCATTGTTCAGCGTCACCGCGGTGTTCATCACGGGCGAGAATCTCACATACTCATATTCCACGCGCGCGAACAGACCGTCCCAGATGCAGTACTCGAAGCCGAGACCGGCGGTCCAGCCCACGGCGAAGGTGTTGGTCCTGTGCTGCCCTTGCGTTCCCGATTGCGCCGGAACGGGGGTCCACGCTCCAAGCGTCGTCGTCGTGTTTCCGAAGAGGTCCGTTGTCGTCACGTCTTGGCGGAGCGACACAACGCTCGTCACGGTACGAGAAACGTCCATTCGTCCGACGGCGGCGCCCATGAAGGCGTATGGCATGAAGTTGCCTCCATCCCAGCCCACGCGGCCGCGGAGAGTGATCATGTCCTTGACTTGTGCCGCGGCGGTACCGGTCAGCGACACGGCATAGTTGTTGGTGATGCCAGCGGCCCGCACCTCGCCGGGCGGGTTGACGATCACGAGCGAATTGGCCCCCGAGGTCGACGTCGCCATATTATTGAAGTGGCTGTAGGTGCCCTCGAGGCTGAGAATCGCATCGTACCATTGCCAATTGCGGCCGACGAAGCCGCCGAAATTGGTGCTCTGGGTGTTGGTCTTGTTCATCAGCGACCACGTCGCGGTCGGCGCCTGAAGCACGCTGTCGCGGAAGATATAGTTGGTCAGGCCGACGACGCTCTGGCTGAAATCGGTTGCGTCGGCCGTGTAGCCGGCGTGACCGCCGACATAGAAGCCATCCCAATTATGGCTCGTCTTCGACAGACCGTCGGTGAAGCCGCCGCGCAGGATCGGCAGGTCCGGCATGTCGGCCGCGTGCGCGGCAGACACCGTCCCCAACATCGCTGCCGCCAACATCAGCCTACGCATCGCAACGCTCCATCGGACTCGAACTGTTGCGATGATCATCGCCTGTTAACCTTAACCAATGGTTGCGCCGGGCGCTTTCGTCGCGACCAGGCCATGAAAAATCCGCAAAGCAAAACGGCGCGGGATGATCCCGCGCCGTTAAGAAATCCTAACCGATCAGTCTGCCGATCAGCCCTTGGTGACCAGCGGCGGCGGCATGTAGGCCGGCGGGCTGCTGAGATCCCAGCGCACGCCGAGCTTGATGTCGTGCGAGGTGATGTCCTTGACCTTGATCGACGTGGGGCCCGAGGCGCTGTTGTCGAACAAACGGAAGTTGCCGGGCGCACCGTCGCCGAGGTTCATGTAGCTGTAGGCGAGTTCGACGGTGAACCCGGGATTGACCTTGTAGGCGAGACCGGCGTGAGCGGCCCAGGCAAGGTTCCACTTTCCGTTGTCGGCGAAGTAGGCGACGCTGTTGTTGAGCAGCGGGTTGTATGACACGCCGTCGTCGCGGAAGCCGCTGATCTTGTTGTACGAGCCGCCGACACCGGCGCCGATGAACGGGGTGATGCACCACCAGGTCCCGAGATCGACATAGGCGTTGGCCATGACGACCCACTCGGACTTGCTGCCGCTGTAATTGTTGACGCCGACGAAGCCGGGGCCGACGACGTTGTCGCTGCCGTGCAGATTGGACTTACCACGGTACTGGCCGATCACGTCGGCGCGGAACCAGTTGTTGAAGCGATAGCCGACGCCGAGATCGAACAGCCCGGCCGAGTCGAAGCCGAGGCCTTCCGTCGTCTTCGAATAACCAGCCGGCAGGGCGCTCTCGATGCGCTTGGCGCTCTGGTTGGTCATGCCGATGTCACCACGGAGATACCAGCCGCCGAAATCGGCGGGCGGAGCGGGCGGCGCGTACATGGGAGGGGGCGCCGCGATCGGCATATCGGCGGCGAACGCCATCGACGAGATCAGGGTTGCCGCACCCGCGGCAAGGAGAGACTTAACGCTACGCATTGGCTTCGTCCTTTTGGCCGGTGAGGCAAATACGCAGGCCTCACGTTCTGGAAACTCACGGAGCGGACGATGCCAGCAAATGTTTAAGCGCCACTTAACCCTAATTTTTAAGGTTGATTTTTCTCTACCTGCACGCGGATGCGGCTGGAGCGTTGCAAAAATGCGGCGGTCGCGCGCCGCAATCGCTAACGATTGATGAAGCCGCAATGCAGCGAAGCAAGATTTGTTAACGCGTGTGCTGGGGCAACCTGGGCAGGAACACCGCAAGCAAGCCGATCGCCGGCAGATAGGCGCAGACCTGGTAGACGAACTCGATCGAGGTGTGATCGGCGAGCTTGCCGAGCACGGCGGCCCCCAGGCCCCCGATGCCGAAGGCGACGCCGAAGAACACGCCGGAGATCATTCCAAATCTGTGCGGCACCAGCTCCTGCGCGAACACGATGATCGACGACGTCGTCGAGGAGATGATCAGGCCGATGATGACCGACAACACAGCGCTCGCAACGAGCCCGGCATAAGGCAGCGCCAACGTGAACGGCAGCGCGCCCAGGATCGAAATCCAGATCACGATCTTGCGGCCGAAGCGATCGCCCAAGGGACCGCCCAGAAACGCGCCGACCGCGTTCGCCGCGAGGAAGATGAAGAGATACATCTGCGCTGCCTGCGTGGAGACGCCGAAGCGGTCGATCAGGTAGAAGATGTAGTAGCTCGACAGGCTCGAGACGTAGAGCTGCTTTGAGAACAGCAGCGCGACAAGCACGAGCAGCGCAACGGCGACGCGTCGCGAGCTCGGCGCGTCGGGATGGGACTGAAGCGCCGCCGTCTTCTTCGCCTTGATCTGCGGCGCATACCAGCGACCGATCCGCCAGAGGATGAGGATCGCCAGGAACGCAATCGAGGAGAACCAGGCGATGCTGCCCTGCCCGAACGGCACCACGATCAGCGCCGCCAGCACCGGGCCCATCGAGGTGCCGAAACTACCGCCGAGCTGAAACACCGATTGCGCAAAGCCGTAGCGGCCGCCGGAGGCGAGCCGCGCGATCCGCGCGGACTCCGGGTGAAACACCGCCGAGCCGAGGCCGACCAGCGCGGCGGCGACGAGGATGACGAGATATTGGTGCGCGGCGCTGAGCAGCAGGAGACCGAAGAAGGTCGAGGCCATGCCGATCGCCAATAGGGCTGGGCCTTCTTGTCGGTGTAGTGCCCGACCACCGGCTGCAGCAGCGAGGCCGTGAACTGGAAGGCCAGCGTGATCATGCCGATCTGCGCGAAGTCGAGCGCGTAGGTGTCCTTCAGGATCGGATACACCGAGGCGATCAGCGACTGCATGGTGTCGTTGAGGAAGTGCGAGACGCTGATGCCGGCGAGCACGACATAAGCCGGCCCGGCCGCTTTGGCAGCGGGTGCCGCGTCGGCGACGACGACGGGCTCGGCCAGCATTTCCTCTGAGACGACGACAGGCTTGTTCAAAGCAGCGATCCCGGCGCGGCAGATTGCCGCGATCTGATGGTTACGATGCACGCGGCGTTCGAACCACCGCCAATCGCTTATGGCTGGAATGCGCGGGTTTGAGCCTCTCCGCGAGCCCGGAATCGTAGGGTGGGCAAAGCGAAGCGTGCCCACCAAAACTTTGCGGTCATGGAGATGGTGGGCACGGCGCAAGTGCGCCTTTGCCCACCCTAGGATACTAGCCCGTCTTGCTACGAAGCTCGTAGCCCGGATGGAGCGCCCTATGCCGCGGCGTGGCCCAGCGCGGAGACGATGGTGTCGACGACGTCCTCGACCAGGAGGCGGTCCTCGCCCTCGCCCATGACGCGGATCACCGGCTCGGTGCCGGAGGAGCGGATCAAGAGGCGGCCATGGCCGTTGAGACGCTTCTCGCCGTCAGAGATCGCCGACTTGACGTCGGAATCGTCGAGCGGCTTGCCGCCCTTGTGGCGGACGTTCTTGAGGATCTGCGGCAGCGGATCGAAGCGATGGCAAACCTCAGAGACGGGCCGGCGCAACTTCTGCACGACGGCCAGCACCTGCAATGCCGCAACGAAGCCATCGCCGGTGGTGGCGTAGTCGGACAGGATGATGTGGCCGGACTGCTCGCCGCCGAGATTATAGCCGCCGTTCAGCATCTGCTCGAGCACGTAGCGGTCGCCGACCGGCGTGCGCACGAGATCGAGCCCCTGCCCGTTCAGGAAACGCTCGAGGCCGAGATTGGACATCACGGTGGCGACGATGCCCGGCCGCGACAGCCGTCCGTCTTCCTTCCAGCTCTGCGCAATCACGGCGAGCAGCTGGTCGCCGTCGACGATATGGCCGCGCTCGTCGACAAGGATGACGCGATCGGCGTCGCCGTCCAGCGCGATGCCGATGTCGGCGCGCATCTCGCGCACCTTCTTCGACAGGGCTTCCGGCGAGGTCGAGCCGCATTCCTTGTTGATGTTGAAGCCGTCGGGCTCGACGCCGATCGGCACGACGTCGGCACCCAGCTCCCACAGCGCCTCCGGCACCACCTTGTAGGCGGCGCCATTGGCGCAATCGACCACGACGCGCAGGCCGTCCAGCGACAGATCGCGCGGCAGCGTGCGCTTGGCGAATTCGATGTAGCGGTCATGCACGCCGTCGATGCGACGAGCGCGGCCCAGGCTCGCGCTTTGTGCGAGCCTCTTGTCGAGGGATTCGTCGAGCAGTTGCTCGATCTGCCGCTCGACGTCGTCGGACAGCTTGAAGCCCTGCGGGCCGAACAGCTTGATGCCGTTGTCCTCGAACAGATTGTGCGAGGCCGAGATCATCACGCCGAGATCGGCGCGCATCGACTTGGTCAGCATCGCGACCGCCGGCGTCGGCATCGGCCCGACCAGCAGCACGTCCATGCCGACGGAGGTGAAGCCCGCGACCATCGCGTATTCGATCATGTAGCCGGACAAGCGGGTGTCCTTGCCGATCACCACCCGGTGGCGATGATCACCGCGCTGGAATGCGAGGCCAGCGGCCTGGCCGACCTTGAGCGCGAGCTCCGGCGTGATCAGTCCGTTGGCGCGGCCCCGAATCCCGTCCGTCCCGAAATATTTGCGACTCATATCGTCCCCCGAGCAACAACCAGGGATCCCCAATACAACCACGGGCTGCCCGAACGGGTCCCGCATCCCTGATTTGCTGGGGCTCTTATAATGCCTGTGCGGCTAACTTGGCTTCAAAAAATATGATGAATCATTACGGAACCGCGCCGCATTGACCTGATAACGTATTGTTAACATTGTGCTTCCCGCGCGAGCCGGAAAAGACGAGGGAACCCGCCTCAGTCCGAGCGCTTCACATGGCCATCCCCGCGGCTCGGCGCCGGTTGGGTGACGTTGACGGGATCGGAGCCCGGAAAGGTCTCCTCCAGCCCCTCTTCCAGCGCGGCCTCGAGATCGCGCTTCTCCTTGATCTCTTCCGGGGAAGGTCCAGCGTGCGGCCTCGTCATGGCGCTCTCCTGCAAAACGTTCTGCAAACGATTTGGCTGTGCATCCAACCATGCTAGATGACCTCGAAATCTTCCGATGCAAGACTTCCGAGTCAGACGGGCCGGGGAAACGAGCATGAAGCATATTACCTGTATCGACGATCTTCGCGCGCTGCATAAGCGCCGCGTGCCGAAGGCGTTCTTCGACTATTGCGACCGCGGCTCCTACGCCGAGGAAACGCTGCGCGCCAACCGCGAGGACATGCAGGCGATCAAGTTCCGCCAGCGCATCCTGGTCGACGTCTCCAAGCGCGACACCTCGACCACGATCCTCGGCGAGCCCTCGACCATGCCGCTGATGCTCGCGCCCGTCGGCCTGCTCGGCATGCAGCATGGCGACGGCGAGATCCACGCCTGCCGCGCCGCACAGGCCGCCGGTATCCCGTTCACGCAATCGACCATGTCGATCTGCTCGATCGAGGACATCGCCGCCAATGTCGAGAAGCCGTTCTGGTTCCAGCTCTACGTCATGAAGGACCGCGGCTTCATCAAGGAATTGATCGAGCGCGCCATCGCGGCCAGGTGCAGCGCGCTCGTGCTGACCGTGGACCTCCAGGTGATCGGCCAGCGCCATGCCGACATCAAGAACGGCATGACGGTGCCCCCCGAGTGGTCGCTATCGAAGTTGCTGGATTTCGCCAGCAAACCGGCCTGGGTCGCCGGCGTGCTGCAAGGCAAGCGCCGCACCTTCGGCAACATCGCCGGTCACGTGAAGAACACCGAGGATCTCAACCGCCTTGCCGAATGGACAGCGTCGCAGTTCGACACCTCGCTGAGCTGGAAGGACGTCGAGTGGGTCCGCAGCATCTGGCCGGGCAAGCTGATCATCAAGGGCATCCTAGACGTCGAGGATGCCGAGGAAGCCGCCAAGACCGGCGCGCAGGCCCTCGTCGTCTCCAACCATGGCGGCCGTCAGCTCGACGGCGCGCCGTCATCGATCGAGGTGCTGCCGGAGATCGCCGACGCGGTCGGTGACAAGATGGAGATCATGTTCGACGGCGGCATCCGCTCCGGCCAGGACGTGATGCGCGCGCTCGCCCTCGGCGCAAAGTCCTGCATGCTCGGCCGCGCCTACGCCTATGGCCTGGGGGCCGGCGGCCAGGCCGGCGTCGCCAAGGCGATCGACATCATCCAGAAAGAGCTGCTCACCACCATGGGCCTGTGCGGCGTCAACCGGATCGACGAGATCGACGATCATATCATTGCGATGTGAGGCGCAGCAGCGGTGCCGTAGGGTGGGCAAAGCGTAAGCGTGCCCACCATTTTGCACAAATGAGAGAGATGGCGTGGGCACGGCGCAAGTGCGCCTTTGCCCACCCTACGAGATCCGGCCCACACGATAGTGTTGAGACGGTATCCCGCCTCACATCGGCGGCGTTATCCCGTCCCGCCCGACATTCACCCTGTTGGCCTCCAGCGAGCCGTCATCCTTCTTCGCCGCGCCGAAGATGATCAGCTTGGCGCCCGGCTTGAGCTCCGATTTGTCGCCGGCGACGAAGGTGACGATCGGGGTGTCCGGCGGCACCACCACGTTCTTCTCGCCGTCCTTGTACTTGACGGTGATGTTCTGGCCGTCGGTGCCCTTCACCGTCTGCGCCACGGTTGCATTGGTCATGGTCGAGTTGGCGCGGGCATCCCAGGGACGGAAACCTTCGGCGGCGCCGCGCTGGTTCTCCGGGAAGATATGCACCGCGATCGCCTTCTGCGTGCCGTCGGGCTCGGGCAGGCCGGTGACGCCGATGTACGAGCCCTCCTTGATCTCCGACAACGACGTCTTGACCACGGCAAAGACGGCGACGTTGTCGGTCATACGCACCTTCACGTCGCTGCCTTCGCGCGTCTTGATGCCGAGCGTGTTGCCGTCGACGCTCTCGATGGTGCCGCGGATGCGCAACGTCGGCGCCTGCTGCGCGATTGCGCAGCCGATTGACAGAGCCACCATCGCGACGGCGATCAGCGGACGTGTGAAAGTTGCACGTTGAACAGACATGACGGTCTCCGGTTATCCCCACGGATGGAGAACTCCGGACCACGCCTGCTATTCTCTCAAGACTTTGTGAGATCGGCCTCGACCAGCGCCCGCAGCTCGGCCGTGACCTCTGGCCGCCGGCCGAACCACAGCTCGAAGCCGCGCACCGCCTGATGCAGCAGCATGCCGAGCCCGTCGGCGGTCTTCAGGTCACGCGCCGCTGCGGCAGCGAGCAGCGGCGTCACCAGCGGGACATAGACGAGGTCGGCTACGACCGCCGCCGGCGGCAGGCGTGCGACATCAACATCGAGTGATGGCTGGCCATGCATGCCGAGCGAGGTCGTGTTCACGAGAAGTTTTGCGCGCGGCAGCACGTCGTCGATGCCGTCCCACGTCACAGGACACACGCTGGGCCCGAACTGTTTTGCCAGCGCCTCGGCCCGCGCGTCGGTACGGTTGGCGAGATGGACGCGCTTGATGCCGCGTTCGAGCAGCCCGAACACGACCGCACGCGAGGAGCCG
>NZ_JALBHA010001149.1:0-488 GCF_023006445.1 Bradyrhizobium sp. SHOUNA76 | reverse complement strand
GACGACGCTGACGCGGCCGCCGGAGATCGAGCGCGCGACGAGCACGATCTCGTCCAGCGCGAGCTCGGCGCCCTCCTTCGGCGCGCGGTCGAGATGGACGTCGAAATAATCGGCGAGTGTGAGCTTGGTCTCGTCGTCGCTCACCTTCACGCCGTAGATCTCGGCGAGCTCGGCGAGCGTGTGCTCGCCGGAGACCATGAAGTCGCCGAGCAGATGCGGATCCGGCGCCGAGCTCGGCTGCATGTCGACGAAGAAGCGGTCGAGCGACTCGGCCTTTTCCGGCGGCGCCAGCAGATAGATGTAATCGCCGGGCGCGATCGGCTCGGCTTCCGTCGGCGTCAGGATGTTCTCGTTGCGGATCACCAGCGTCGGCTTGGACCAGGACGGGATCAGGCCGCGGCGGAAATACAGGCTCTTGGGCCGCACCGGATAGCCGACCAGCTGCTGCTCGAGCTGGCCGGGCAGATCCAGCTCGACGCGGCGCGGGC
>NZ_JALBHA010001148.1:0-494 GCF_023006445.1 Bradyrhizobium sp. SHOUNA76 | reverse complement strand
AAGCCCGCTGACCAGCCCTTCGTGGAGCGCCGCCGCCGGCTGTCGCCCGCTGCGCTCGAAGTCGTCAACCAGAAGGTCGCCCGCGCCTATTCGCCGATCGTGATCGCCGGCTTCGTGCGCGTGGCCGACTTCGCGCTGCTGAGCCTCGTCGGTATCGCCCTCTATCTCGGCTATGTGATGCCGCTCTCCGGCTTCAGCTGGGTCTATCCGGCGGAGGTCATCGCCGTGGCGATCGCCGCCGTAGTCTGCTTCCAGGCCGCCGATATCTATCAGGTGCAGCTGTTCCGCGGGCAGCTGCGGCAGATGACACGGATGATCTCGTCCTGGTCGTTCGTCTTCCTGCTGTTCATCGGCATCTCCTTCTTCGCCAAATACGGCAGCGAAATCTCGCGGCTGTGGCTTGCCGCCTTCTACTTCCTCGGGCTCGCCGCGCTGATCGCCGAGCGCCTGGTGCTGCGCTCGCTGGTGCGCGGCTGGGCGCGCCAGGGCCGGCT
>NZ_JALBHA010001147.1:0-495 GCF_023006445.1 Bradyrhizobium sp. SHOUNA76 | reverse complement strand
GTCAGCGCCAGCCGCAGCAGAAGGGTGCTCCGGGCGCCGTGCCGCAGACCCCGGCGAGCCTGCAGCCGGGCGACGAGGTCGTCACCGAACCGCCGGCCCAGAAGATCGTGAACAAGAAGGCGACCTTCTCCGGTCTCGACAAGATCACCGGGCGCATCATCAATTTCGACGAGGAGATCGGCGAGACGGTCCAGTTCGGCGCGCTGCGCGTCAAGACCGACGCCTGCTACACGCGGCCGGCGACGGAGGCCACCAACACCGACGCCTTCGTCGAGGTCGACGAGATCACCTTGCAGGGCGAGGTGAAGCGCATCTTTTCGGGCTGGATGTACGCGGCAAGCCCCGGCCTGCACGGCGTCGAACATCCGATCTACGACATCTGGCTCACCGACTGCAAAGAGCCGCAGCAGACCATTGCGACCGCCGCGCCGGACCCCGCGACCAAGCCCGCGCCACCGCCGCCCGCGCAGAAGAAGGCCGCGCCCAAGCAGGTCC
>NZ_JALBHA010001146.1:0-497 GCF_023006445.1 Bradyrhizobium sp. SHOUNA76 | reverse complement strand
CGGCTCGATCCGCTATCCCGCCTATGCCTGCGGCGTGCATGGCCTGCGCCCGACCCTCGGCCGCATCCCCGCCTTCAATCCGGCGCTGCCGGAGCGCCCGATCGGGCCGCAGATCATGGCGGTCTCGGGTCCGCTGGCGCGCACGGTCAACGACATCAGGATCTCGCTCGAAGCCATGTCGGCCCGCGACATCCGCGACCCCTGGTTCGTGCCGGTGCCGCTGCAAGGTCCCGTGCGGGAAAAGCGCGCCGCGCTTTGCCTCAATCCGGGCGGACTTGCCACCACGCCGGAGGTGAAGGATGCGGTGAGCGATGCCGGCAAGCGGCTGGAGCGCGCGGGCTGGACCGTTGATGTGATCGAGGACACGCCGCCGATGCGCGAGGCGGTGGAGTGGCAGATCAAGCTCTGGCTCGGCGACGGTTATGAGGCGCAGCTGGAAATGGCCGAGCGCGAGGGCGATCCCGGCGCGCTGGCGTGCCTGCGCGGCAACCGCAGCA
>NZ_JALBHA010001145.1:0-498 GCF_023006445.1 Bradyrhizobium sp. SHOUNA76 | reverse complement strand
CTCGCGAGCGGGGCCTTGGTCGGCAGGCCGTAGGTCTGGAACGACGGAGCGCAACTCGGCATCGCGTCCGGGATCCGGTTGTTGGTCGCGCTGACGACGCCGCCGATCGAGGTGGAGCCGTAGCGCAGCGCGGCCGGCCCGCGCACCACTTCGATCTGGTTGGTCGCGAGCGGATCGATCGGGACGAAATGATCTTCGCCGAGGTCGGAGGCGCCGCTGGAATTGGTGCCGTTCTCGACGATGCCGACGCGGTTGACGTCGAGCCCGCGGATGATCGGCCGGCTGGAGGCGCCGGGCGCAAAGCTCGAGCCGGTGATGCCGGGCTTGGAGAACAGGAGATCGCCGAGCTGGCCGCCGCCTTCGCGGCGGATCTCCTCGTTCGGCACCACCGTGACCGTCGCGAACTGATTGGTCACGATTGGCAGCACGCCCTGCTGGGGCGCGGCAGGTACTGGGGCTGCCGGCGTTGCTTCCGCCGTTTGCTCGCGGTTGCGCACC
>NZ_JALBHA010001144.1:0-499 GCF_023006445.1 Bradyrhizobium sp. SHOUNA76 | reverse complement strand
CGGCTGGCGCAGGCCGAAGACGATCTCGTGCCGGTCAAGCTGCGCAAGGGCGGCCGCACGCTCGGCGGCAGCCTGACCTGGGAGAAGCCGCAGCATCTGGCCTCCTTCGCCGCCGACGGTCCGTTTGCCGGCGTCGCGGTCCCCCGGGACGTCACCGTGAGCCGCCAGGTGCTGGCCGAACCCGACGCGGTGCTCGCCACCAAGAGCTGGGCCTCGCTGGAAGACGGAACGCCGCTGGTGACCGGCGAGCATCGCGGCAAGGGCCTCGTCAGCCTGTTCCACGTCAGCGCCGACATGCGCTGGTCGGATTTGCCGATGTCGGGCACCTTCGTCGAAATGCTGCGGCGGGTGGTCGACATGTCCGGCTACACGTCCAAGCCCGGCGCAGGCGTTGCCAGCGAAGCGACCACTGAAACGGTGGCGCCGCTGCACATGCTCGACGGTTTCGGCGCCTTCGGCCCGCCGCCGGCGACCGCAAAGCCCCTGCCCGCGGACTATC
>NZ_JALBHA010001143.1:0-500 GCF_023006445.1 Bradyrhizobium sp. SHOUNA76 | reverse complement strand
CTCGCTCGGCTTCGTGCCGATGGCGCTCGCCACCGGCGCCGGCGCCGAAGTGCAGCGGCCGCTTGCGACCGTGGTGATCGGCGGCATCATCTCCTCGACGGTGCTGACATTGCTGGTGCTGCCGGCGCTCTACGTGCTGTTCCGTCGTGACGCAGGCACCGAAACGCCTACAATGGCGCCTGATTTGGCGACTTCCCGGGAGCGCTAGCATTGGGCAGCCACGATCATCACGGTCATCACCACCATGATCATGGCGACCATGCCCATGGTCATGGTCATGGTCACGACCACAGTCATGGTCACGGTCACGGCCATGTCCATGCCCCCGCGAATTTCGGCAAAGCCTTCGCGATCGGCATTTCGCTCAACACCGCGCTGGTCGTGGCCGAAGCCGTCTACGGCTATATCGGCAACTCCACCGCCCTGCTCGCCGACGCCGGCCACAATCTGTCCGACGTGCTCGGCCTGGTCGTGGCCTGGGGCGCCTCGATCGCGGCGCG
>NZ_JALBHA010001142.1:0-504 GCF_023006445.1 Bradyrhizobium sp. SHOUNA76 | reverse complement strand
CATCACCTCGCGGGGATCGCCGGGCGTGCTCCAGCCCGGCCTGTTCCAGGTGCCCGGCAGCACCGCGACCACGTTGATCTGGCGGCCGCCCGCAATGGGATAGGCGACGAGATGGGCGTTCGGACCCATCCAGAGCTGCACCCGGCGCGCGGTGTAATCCTTCGGCAGTTGCGTGGCGTCCAGCGTGCCGCGCCAGGCGATCAGCCCGGAGAAGCGTGGCTGCACCTCGGGAAACAGATGCTGGCGGACCGTCGACCAGATGCCGTCGGCGCCGATCAGCGCACTGGCGAGATCGCTGCGGCGGATCGTGCCGCTGCGATGGACGACCGTCAGTCCCTTGGCATGCGGCGCGACGTCTTCGAAGGTCGCGCCCAGTTTCAGGTCGATATCGGGATGATCGGCAACGGCGCCGGCCAGCGCCGATTGCAGGTCGGCGCGGTGCACCACCCAATAGGGCGCGCCGGCCCGCAGCGAAGCCGCTTCACCGAGCGGCATGCGCAGCAG
>NZ_JALBHA010001141.1:0-506 GCF_023006445.1 Bradyrhizobium sp. SHOUNA76 | reverse complement strand
CCGCGGCTGCGCCGAGTGCACCGGTCGCCGCCGGCGCGCGCCAGGCGACGAACAGGGTTGCGCCGACGAGAAGCGCGAACGCGATCAGCGCAAGGTCGGCATGCGCACTCGACAGCACGATCAGCATCGCGCCGAACAGGTAGGCACCGAGCGAGCTCGATGACACCGGCTCGATCTCGCCGTCTTCGATCGTCGGGCCGAACATGAAACCGCAGACGACGAGCAGTGCGGCCAGCACGAAACCCGCGATGACATGGAAGGCGTGTGGCGCGACCTGCAATTCTTCGGCGTCCAGACCCGGGAAGATCCACAACACGGCGAAGGCGATCGTGGTCACCGCCAGCCAGCGCCATAGCCGGATGCGGGCGAGGCCGAAGCTCGCGGCGGTGACGACCGCGAGGTAAATATAGAGCGCCCAATAGTCCGGCTTGCCGCTGGAGACGAGAACCGGCGTCACGAAGGCGCCGACCACGCCGAGGCCGGCGAGCGCCGGCCCGTGCAGCAGC
>NZ_JALBHA010001140.1:0-508 GCF_023006445.1 Bradyrhizobium sp. SHOUNA76 | reverse complement strand
CACGCCGCTCGATGCGAGCGCGACGGACGACGGCACATGGGAGCTTCGCGACGGCGCCAAGGTCATGGCGACCGGGCGCGCGGCAAGCATCGAGCTTGCGCGCGTGGAGAAAGCCGGTTTGCCGGAAGCCGGCGCGGCCGAATTGCTGGCGCTGTCTAGGCCGCACGAGCATCCGTTGCCGAATTGTTTCGTATGTGGTCCCGCGCGGGCGAAAGGCGACGGCCTGCGCATCTTCGCCGGGCCGCTCAGCCGTCACGCACATACCGCCGTTCTCGCAGCAAGCTGGACGCCGGATCCGAGCCTCGCCGCCGAGGATGGCCTGGTCGCACCCGAATTCATCTGGTCGGCGCTCGATTGCCCAACCGGCTTTGCCTGCAATTACGATCAGCAGAGCGGCAGCTTCGACAAGACCCCGCTCCTGCTCGGGCGGATGTCGGCCCGGATCGAAGCCCGCCCGCGCCCCGGCGAGCCCAGCATCATCACGGCCTGGCCGACCGGCCGCGATGGC
>NZ_JALBHA010000113.1:0-14755 GCF_023006445.1 Bradyrhizobium sp. SHOUNA76 | reverse complement strand
GCCAGCGCCAGCGCATCGCAATCGCCCGCGCCGTCCTGCGCGATGCGCCGCTGCTGCTGCTCGATGAAGCCACCTCCGCGCTCGATGCCGAAAGCGAGACGCTGGTGCAGACCGCGCTGGAAGAGCTGATGCGCCACCGCACCACGCTGGTAATCGCGCATCGCCTCGCCACGGTGCTGTCCTGCGACCGCATCCTGGTGATGGATCAGGGCAGGATCGTCGAGCAGGGCACCCATGCCGAGCTCGTGGCGGTGAACGGGCTGTATGCGCGGCTGGCGAGGCTGCAGTTCGACGGGGCGTGAGGGGCTCAGAATGGTGCCTCGTTCGCCGTGTCATCGCCGTACGGCACGGGCGAGCGATCTAGGCCGTCTACCCGAAACCTGGTCGCGCGACGCGACGGTGTCGATGTCTGGTTTGCTCCTGGAACGACGCAGTTGTCGCCAATGAGCAGTGGCGTGATCGGCCCAAAGGCAGCCATTTCCGGACTCAGCCCAAATTCAAAGGTAGCGAGGCAGCAGGTCGCCAAGAGAAGATCTCAATGCGAATGCCGGTGGTGCAGATCGGGATAATGCGGGTGTTTATGCCGTAACGGCTTGTGCTCGTGCCAGTGGGGTTCATCGGAAGCTCCCGCGTGATCATGCCGGTGATGCTCGTCGTGAACATGCCCCGGCAATCAGCGCCGCGCCCGCATCCAATGAAGGGCCCTGACCTTCCCAGGACAGGGCTATCGCGCCGAGGACGATCGCAAGGCACCCGACAACAGGCGCCGATCGACGTTTTCGCGGAATACGCACCACGCAATCGCCTCGTCGCAAGACTCTCGACATTCAGCATCAATGAACCAGACGATGCCGGCGTTCGGCCAAGTCCGAGCATCAGCAATGCCGGACCCAGAATCCCGCCGAAGACAACGATGGCTATCAGCCATGGCACGTCGTGCCACCTTGGCGGAGCCTCCGGCACCGATAGCCCGATCCCGGTCCGTGCGACGTGGACCGCAGCAAGGCCAAGACCCGCACCGAACTAGAGCAGTCCCGCCAGCATCTGAGGATCGATGCCGGCGAGCAGTAGTTTCGAGAGGGGCGTTGCAGCACCGAACAGGAGGGCCGAACCAAGAGCCAACGGAACGCCAGGCAATTGAACAGACGATCGATCTCGCTGCATGTGCTTCGCCTTTCACGCGGTATCAATCCGCAGTGTATCTCGCGGTCAGGGAATGACCGTGCAAGCTTGCCGAAAAGACCACGATAGCCTTTGGCGACAGCTCCGTCTGAAGCTTTCCCGACATTATGTTGGGACTCGCCGGAGTGAGCGGAACGGTGACGGTCTTGCCGCCGTCCTGAATGGTTGCGCGACCCCGCATCTCCTTCGTCGGAAGTGGCGAACCATCATCGTCTCCAACATAAAAGACGATATCCGTCCTCCTGTGGACAAACTCGATCGGGTGTCCCTGTGATTTGACGACGGGGCCGCCGTTGCTGCCTTTCGCCTGTGCCGCGGCCAGGCTTGGCATGACAAGGTTCAGCATGGCCGCCATCACTGCCAGCATGGTGGGGAAAACGTATCTTCTCATTGGTAGCTCCTCGGGTGTTTGTGCGGACGTCAATAGGCTTCCGCGGTGGCGAACGTTGCGGCGTGTCCGGCGACCAGCCGCTCTAGCGGCTGTTTGCCGAACAATAGAAATAGGATCGGGGTCACAACCGTATCGAGGATCGTGGCGCTGAGCAGACCACCAAAGACCGTCACGGCCACGGGATGCAGGATTTCCCGGCCCGGCTCGTCTGCGCCGATCAAGAGCGGGGTGAGCGCCAGTCCCGCGCAAAGTGCAGTCATCAGAACAGGGCTAAGGCGCTCCATGCTGCCGCGAACGATCAGCCCGGTTCCGAAATGCTCGCCTTCATGAATGGCAAGATTGATGTAATGGGAGATCTTCAAGATGCCGTTGCGCGCCGAGATGCCGGCTAGAGTGATGAAGCCGACCATCGAGGCCACCGACAATGGTTGGCCAGCGATCTTCAAGGCAGCCACACTGCCGATCAGGGCGAGCGGTATGCCGCCCATGATGATCAGCGACAGCGCGGTTGATCGATAGCGGCTGTAGAGAACGGTGAAGATCATCGCCAGGGAACCCAGCGAGAGAATGCCGATGCGCCAGGACGCCTCCTGTTGCGCCTCAAACGCGCCTTCGAGGTTGGTGGTGTAGCCTTGCGGAAAATCGAGCTTCCGAATGGACTTTTGAATATCGGTGGCGATATCGGCGATGTCGCGGCGTCCGTCCCCGTTGCCGTAGACGACTATTCTGCGCTGGGTCCCCTCGCGCTGAATCTGGTTCGGTCCATCGGTCTCGATGACTTCAGCCAAAGCGCTCAGCGGCACGAATTCCAGGCCTGTCGGGATGAGCAGATTTTGTAGTCCCGTGGTCGAGCGGTCCTGCTCCGAAAGGCGCATCACGACGTCGAAACGGCGGTTGCCGTCGACGATCTGCGAGACCTTCCGTCCGTTGGACAGCGTATCGAGTGCCTGTGTGATCGCAGCCGGCGTCAGGCCATGAAGTGCGGTGCGGGCATGATCGATCTGGACCCGAACCTGGGGAATTAGCACCTGCTTCTCGACCTGGAGATCGACGAGCCCCGGGATCGTCGAAAGGCGCTGGCGCGACGTTTCAGCAAGGCGCCGCAACATCTCGATATCCTGCCCGAAGATCTTGAGCACGATCTGGGCACGAATACCCGACTGCAGATGATCCAGGCGGTGACTGATCGGCTGTCCAATCGCAACCGACGCCGGCAGCGCGGACAGGGCTTCCCGGATACTGGCGTAGATGTCCGCCTTCTGGCGTTTTGACGGAACGAGATCCACATCGATTTCGCTGAAGTGCACGCCTTCGGCGTGCTCATCGAGTTCCGCGCGACCGGTGCGGCGTCCGACCGACTTCACCTCAGGCACCCTTGCAAGCGATTGCTCCGCCAGCAGTCCAAGCCGCTGCGATTCCGCGAGCGAAATGCCCGGGTTGTATTGCAGCGAAAGCACGAGCGTCCCTTCGTTGAATGGCGGAAGGAAACTGCGGGGCATCTGGCTTGCGGCGTAGCCGGCGACCACGACCGCCGCCGCCACGGAGCCCAGCACCAGGCCCCGCCGTCCGAAAGCCCATCGAAGCGCCCGCCGATTCGCCTGCTTCAGCCTGGTGACGACAAAACTTTCGCGATCACCCGAATGGGTTCGTCCCGAAAGCAGATAGTAGGACAACACCGGCGTTACCGTGATCGACGTCAGCAGCGACGCAAGGATCGAGACCACATAAGCCACTCCGAGCGGCGTGAACAGCCGCCCTTCAATTCCCGGAAGTGCGAACAGTGGCACGAAGACGAGAACGATGATCGTCGTGGCGTAGACGATGCTGGAACGAACCTCCTGGCTTGCCCCGGAGATCACGTCCAGAACAGGACGCGGCGCGCTCGACGCGGCGTTCTCCCGCAGCCGCCGCAGGATGTTCTCAACGTCCACCACCGCATCGTCGACCAGCTCGCCGATGGCAATGGCGAGGCCGCCCAGCGTCATGGTGTTGATCGTGAGGCCGAAGGCGTGGAACACAAGGACCGTCGCGAGGATCGATATTGGAATGGCCGTCAGCGAAACGAACGCGGCGCGTCCGTTCATCAGGAAGACGACCAGGACCAATGCGACGACGACGGCGGCCTCGGCGAGAACGCGCTCGACATTGCTTATCGAGGTTTCGATGAAGGTGGCCTGACGGAATTGCACGTTTGTGACATTGATCCCCGAACGCATGGTGCGTTGCAGATTCCTCAGCGTGGCTTCGATGTTGCGCGTCAACGCCACCGTATCGGCCGCCGGCTGCTTCATGACGCTGACGATGACCGCCGGCTTGCCGTTATAGCCGGCGTCGCCGCGCTTGGTGCGCGCTGCGAAATCCACCGATGCCACCTGCTTGAGCAGGATCGGCTGCGCGTCGCGGCTGGCAACGACGGTGTTGCCGAGGTCCTCGATCCGTCTGGTGAGGCCGACATTGCGGATCAAATATTCGCGGCCATGCTGGTCAACAAAGCCACCGCCGCTGTTGGTGCCGAACTTTGCTGCGGCCTGCTCGATCTGATCGTGGGTGACGCTGAGCGCCTGCATCGTCGCAACGTTCGGGGTCACCCGGTACTGGCGGACCTCGCCGCCGATGGGAATCACCTGGGCGACGCCGGGAATGGCGAGGAGCTGCGGCCGGACGACGAAGTCCGCGATCTCGCGCACTTCCATGGGCGAAGCCGTGCCATCGCTGGTCAGGGCAATCAGCATGATCTCGCCCATGATCGACGTCACAGGGCCCATCTGGGGATTGACCGAAGACGGCAATTGCTCACGGATCAGCGCCAGCCGTTCCGAGACAAACTGCCGGGCGCGATAGACGTCGACGCCCCAGTCGAATTCCACATACACGACCGACAGGCCAACGCCGGAGACCGACCGCACCCGGATCACGCCAGGCATGCCGTTCATCGACGTCTCGATCGGAAACGTCACGAGCTGTTCGACTTCCTGGGGCGCCAGCCCCTCCGCCTCGGTCAGGATGTTGACGGTCGGACGATTGATGTCCGGCAAGACGTCGACCGAAATGGTCGGCAGGACGAAAAGGCCGTAGCCGACGAGCACGGCGGCAACCGCCAGCACGAACAGGCGATTGCGCAAGCTTGCCTGCACGATGAGCTTGAACATGGGCCGTCCCTACCGGATCTGGTTGATGAGGTCGGTACCGCGAACCACGATGCGTTCGCCCTGGTTGATACCGGCCGCCACGATCACGCGCGCCGCATCGACCGGCAGCACGCGAACCGGCCGCGGCTCGAAGCGTTCGGGCTCCTGGTGCAGCCAGACGATATTCTCGCCGCTGCCGCTGCGAACCACCGCATTGCGAGGGAAGATCAAGCCTGTAACCGCTGCGCCGCTCTGGACCATCACGCTCAGCGGCTGACCGATGTTGAGGCCTGTCGGCGGCTCCGGCATGGCAAACTGAACGACGGATGCATGCTGTCTCAGTGCCCGGCTCGTTCCAACGAAGGAGAGCGCAATCGGCTGGCCACTCGGTGCGGTGGCCGTCGCAGCTTCAGGCTCCTTCAAACCCAAGTCGTCATAGGCCAAGGCTTCGACCCACAGGCTCTTGGGATCGGCGATCTGGAACAGGACGTCCTGCGGCTGAATGACCTGGCCCGGCACGACTTTGGCCGAGGTGATGACGCCATCGGTCGATGCGCGCAACTCCTCGAACCCGGTGCGGGAATTTCGAACGGCTTCGCGGCGCGCCCGGAGCCCCTCCAATTCGCTTTCGAGGTCGTTGACCTGCCCTTGGGGCACCGCGCCCCGCTCGGCGAGCGGACGCAGGCGACGCAGCTTGTTTTCGGTGATCGCCGTCAACTGTTCGATCTCGCCGACCTTCTCGAGGATCGTAGTGCGGTCCGCAATCGGCAGATGCGGCTCGATCTGAATGAGCAGGTCGCCTTTGCTGACGGCCTGTCCGATCCGGGGTATGCCGCCGCCGCTCGGAACAACACGTCCCCCATAGACGCTTTGCACGAAGCTGCTGCGGTTGGGGTCGGCGATGACGCGACCGATCAGCGTGACGGCGGGACGAACAGTCTGCGGCTCGGTGGCGGCGGTCCGCACATCCAGCAGCCGCTGCGTCGGCTTGGCCGCGAAGACGGTGCCGTCTTGCAGGCGTCGCGGGGCATCGCTTGGGGCGGGGACATTCGGCGGATTTGCCTGCCTTGCGTTGATTCGGCTCTCGCCGAACGCGATGGCGGCGAGAATGACAAATGCGCCTGCCATCGTCGCTGAAACGGCCGCGGCCATGCTGAGACCACGCCGTCTCCAATAGCCAAACAGAAGGCCGAGCCCCACAGCGGCAAGTGCGGAGGCCACGCCGGCGGTTCGGCTTGAGAAGAGCCAGCCCTGCTCTTGCTGCAGCTCAGGGGGCGGGGCGGTGCCGGCACGTGTCGGCACCAGCGAATCCACCAGCAGGTCATTTCCCCTTGTGGCGTTGACCGAGAAAATGACTTCCACCGGTTCCGTCGGCGTGCCGTTCGGAACAACGGCAGTGTAAACGCCCTCGTCGGTTTTCGTAGCCGCGATCGCGGCGGAATCGCCGATCGTGACCTGCAAGACTGCGTCCGAGACGGGCTGGTTCGTGATGGGATCGTCTATGAAGACGGAAAGCTTGCCCTTTTTCAGAATGCCGACGATCTCGTAGAGTTCGGATCGCGCCGCAACCCTTGGGTAGGCTGACGACACGACGGACGCTTTTTCGGCGTCGCCGTGATCGTGCCCCTCATGGGCAATGGCCCCTGACAGGCCAACGAATATGGCTGCCAACCAAGCAAAGCCGGCCAGACCAAGACTGACGAGGCCAAGTTTTGTTTGGCCAACTCTTGCGGGCCGCCCTTGCGGGCAGCGCTGATTCCCCAACATGGAAAATTCCTTCAGACATGCGAAAAGTCGGCGGCCGAAGGGCCGCCCGGATTACGCGATGCTGAAGGTACTCGGTGGCCGGGTAAGTTCGTCGGGCCTGACGCCAACAATGGCTCGCGCAATCGGCAGCTCGACGGGGATCAGCACCTGGAAAGGGCTGAGCAGGGTCGTGAACTGCGGTGACGCAATCGAAGCGCCGAAAATGTTCCAAGCCAAGCTTGGAGCATCCTCGTCGTCATCGTGATCCGACCCGTCATGCACGTGGCCTTCGGTGCCGTCACCTCCGTGGGAGTGCACGTGACCCGCCAACTGATCGTGGAAATGCAGGGAACCGCTCAACGTGACGGAAGGCGCCGGCAATGCACCAATTGCCGCCTTCGCCTGCGAGATCGAAATCAGGGTCACCTGAAGCAGGAACGCCAATATCGCCACGAACATGGATGCTCTGGCGAGTTGAGGAAGACGTTGAAAAAGGCCTCGCTTCACAACAAGAATCTAGGTGTTCCTGGGCGCGCTTTCAAGCCGACGTTCCGTGCTTAGGGGCGTTACGTCAAAGCGTCATCCCCGTTCGCACCAAAATGCTCCCCTTGCGCCCGACGAATCAAGCGCAGCTCTGCTGCTGGCGGCGTAAGCCGTTGATTTCGCTATCGCCGGCTACTGTGCATGGGGTTGTTTTCGCAGATTCGGGTTGCAGCACGGACGATGACCGCGCGTCAGTCTAGGGACACTTCGGCGACAGCGCCGGCACGTTCGGCCAAGGCCAGTTCTTCCAGCTGCCGTCCTCGCCGACGCAGGCCGGCGGGGCAGGGTCGCTCGACGGCGCAGACGCATGCGTCGTCTCGCGCGCTGCGAAGCGCTGGTCGACATAGGCCGTCGACACATATCCGGCGATGATGACGCCAAGAAAGACCGAGGAACCCTGGGCGAGATCGCGCAGCTTCATCGATCGTCTCCGTCCGCTTGTCATCGTTGCTCTCGCACCAACGACTAGAACACGTCCCCGGATCCAAACGTGACCCGCCTCGCGCCCGCTAGAATCACGCCCGCCACGCCATCTTCAGCACCGGCCGGCCCGAGGTCGGATTCACGTCGTCGCCCGCGTGAGCAAAGCCATTGCGCTCGTAGAAGCGAATGGCGCGGGAATTGTCCTTGTTGACGAGCAGCGTGATGCCTGATGGCGACAGGCGTTTCGCTTCGTCGACCAGCAGCCGGGCCGCGTCCGAACCCCAGCGATCCGGATCGACCACGAGCTGGTCGAGATAGCCGTCGCCGTCGATGGTGACGAAGCCGGTCAGCGCGCCGTCCTGCTCGGCGACGACGATCGAGGCGTTGGGTACCAGGTCCTTCAGCCAGCGCTCGCGCCACCATTCGAGCCGCGCCGCGAAGTCGATCTGCGGATAGGCCTGCTGCCAGGTGCGATGCCAGAGGTCGATCGCGGCGGCTTCGTCGGAGGCCGCGTAGGGGCGGAGGTGGAGGGCGCTCACTACCGCTCCGTCAGCTTCAGCTCGATGCGGCGATTGCGCTTGTAGGCTTCCTCGGTGTTGCCGGGATCGAGCGGCTGGAATTCGCCGAAGCCGGCCGCGACAAGGCGCTGGGCGGGCACGCCGAGCGAGACCAGATATTGCACCACCGAGATCGAGCGTGCCGCCGACAGGTCCCAGTTCGACTTGAAGTTCGCACCGCTCACCGGGCGCACATCGGTGTGGCCGTCGACCCGCAGCACCCAGGGGATCTCGTTCGGGATCTTCTTGTCGAGCTCGATCAGCGCGGTCGCCAATGTGTCGAGCTCGGCGCGGCCCTCGGGCAGGAGCGTCGCCTGGCCGGTGTCGAAGAACACTTCGGACTGGAACACGAAGCGGTCGCCGACGATGCGGATGTCGGGCCGG
Organism: Bradyrhizobium sp. SHOUNA76; assembly: GCF_023006445.1. Classification (NCBI taxonomy): domain Bacteria; kingdom Pseudomonadati; phylum Pseudomonadota; class Alphaproteobacteria; order Hyphomicrobiales; family Nitrobacteraceae; genus Bradyrhizobium; species Bradyrhizobium sp. SHOUNA76. Next base: position 6,401 of record NZ_JALBHA010000113.1, on the reverse strand, counting down.
TTGCCGAGGATGGTGCGCAGCCGGCCGAAGAACTCCGAGCGGTAGCGCGACAATTCCTGCACGCGCTGCGCCAATGCGACGTTCAGGCGAGAACCGAGATCGGCGATCCGGTTCTGCGATTCCTTGTCGCGCTTCTCGCTGGCATCGAGCGCCTCTTCCAGCGCCGCCAGCTGCCGGCGCAAGGCGCTGATCTGCTGGTTCAGCACCTCGATCTGTGCCAGCGCCCTTGCCGAGACCGCCTTCTCCGAATCCAGCGCCTTGCCGAGCTCGGAGGTCTTGCCTTGCGCGTCATTGCCGGCGGCGGCCAGGCCGTCATAAAGGCCCTTGATGCGGTCGCGCTCGGTCTCGGCCGAGGCGAGGCCGGCCTTCAGTTGCGAGACCTGGTCGTCGAGCGTGAGCTTGCCGAGCTTTTCCAGTGACAACAGCTCGTTGAGCTGCGCGATCTTGGCATTGAGTTGCTCCAGCGCCTTGTCCTTGCCGGTGACCTCCTGCGACAGGAAGAACTGCACCACCAGGAACACCGACAGCAGGAATACGATCGACAGCACCAGCGTCGACAGTGCGTCGACGAAACCGGGCCAGTAGTTGAAGGCGCCGTCGCTGCGGCGGCCGCGCGCTAGAGCCATTTAGTTCTCCGCTTCTTCTCTCGTGTCCCGGACGTAGCTAGCAGCGTGCAACGCTGATACGCAGAGCCGGGACTCATATTGTTCCCTGACGCTGGGCCCCGGCTCAGCGATGCATTACTGCGTGCTGCATCGCGTCCGGGGCACGATACCGTCTCAACTCTTTTCCGGTTGGCGGGCGATGCGCTCCAGCAGGCGCCGGATCTCGCGGTTCTGCTCGCCCTGGCCGTCGGCCCATTCGCGGATCATCTGCTGCTCGGTGCGCATGTGTGAAACCAGGGCCTGGATGGCTTCGGCAAGACTTGCCATTGCCGCCGTGGTGCCGCGGCTGGCGCTGCCTTCCTCGAGCACGGAGCGTAAGCGTTCGACCGCGGCCTGGAGCTCGCCGCTGGCGACCCCGCCGCCGCCGGAAGCGACCGCGACTTCGCCGCTGCCATATTCCCGCACCGTGGTGGCGAGCCAGTCTTCCAGGTCGGTGTAGAAGCGGTTCTGCGCCTGGCTCGATTGCAAATCGAGGAAGCCGAGGATCAGCGAACCGGCGAGGCCGAACAGGGAGCTCGAGAACGAGATGCCCATGCCGCCGAGCGGGGCGGCAAGGCCCTCCTTCAGCGTGTCGAACAATGCGCCGGAATCGCCGCCGACCTTGAGCCCGTCGATCACCTTGCCGACCGAACCGACCGTTTCGATCAGGCCCCAGAAGGTGCCGAGCAGGCCGAGGAAGACCAGCAGGCCGGTCATGTAGCGCGAGATGTCGCGGGCTTCATCCAGGCGGGTCGCGATCGAATCGAGCAGGTGCCGCATGGTGGTCTGGGTGATCGACATCCGCCCGGAGCGCTCGCCACCGAGGATCGCCGCCATCGGCGCCAGCAGTTTCGGGTGCCGCGCCGGCGCCAGGCCGGGATCGGCAACGCGGAAATTGTTGACCCAGGACACCTCAGGGTAGAGCCGGATGACCTGGCGGAAGGCCAGGATGATGCCGATGAACAGCACGCCGCCGATCAGGGCATTGAGCCCGGGATTGGCGAAGAAGGCCTGGATGATCTGCTTGTAGAGCACCACGCTGACCAGCGTGCACAGCACCAGGAAGACCAGCATCCGCACCAGAAAGACGCTGGGTGAGGACAGTTTAGTGTACTCGATATCCATGGTGGAGCGGGAAGTGCCAGGCGGCATGGCCGGAATCATCCATTACGAAAGCTTGCTTGCGTGCGTACTATGGCACAGCGCCGGCCCAAAAAAAGCGCCGGATGCGCCGATTTCGGGGGTGGTTCGGGGAACCCGGAGCGGAAGCGGCGCTTTGATAGCCAGGTATCTGCAGAAGTTCGCCATTCGGGGGGCGCATGAGCGTCGTTTCCGCGATCATCGGGACTGCCGAACGCGTGCCGCTGCCAGACGTGGTGATCCGCGCCGCGATCCAACGGCTGTGCTCCCGCAGCGCAACCCGCCTCGCCGCGCATGATGCGGCCGCCGATGCCGCCTTCGCCGGTCGGATGATGCTGCGGCCGATCGCCGAGGGTGCCCCGGCCGGGTTTGGCGAGGTGCCTGCTTCGTTCTTCGCCGACATGCTCGGCCCCAGCCGCAAATATTCCTGCTGCTTCTACAAGACCGATGCGACCACCCAGCAGGAGGCGGAGGAGGAGGCGCTGCGACAGACCGTCGAGCATGCCGGTCTCGCCGACGGCCAGACCATCCTCGAGCTCGGCTGTGGCTGGGGCTCGCTGTCGCTGTGGATGGCGCGGCAGTTTCCGCACGCTGAGGTGACGGCGGTGTCGACCTCGCAGGTCCACCGCGCCCATATCGAGGAGCAGGCGCAGCGGCGCGGCTTGCTGAACCTGCGTGTGGTCACCGCGGACATGAACGTGTTCGCGCCCGACGGCCAATTCGATCGCATCGTCTCGGTCGAGATGTTCGAGCGGATGATGAACTGGCGCAAGCTGATGACGCGCCTGCGGTCATGGCTCGCGCCGGAGGGCCGCTTCTTCATGCAAATCGTCACCCATCGCTCCGGCTCGCAGCTGTACGACCGGCTCGATCGCGACGACTGGATCGCGCAGCACGTCTTTGCGGGCGGGCTGATGCCGAGCCATCACCTCGTCAGGCAATTCGACGACATCTTCACCGTCGAGAAGGAATGGTGCTGGAGCGGCACGCATTATCAGCGCACCGCGAACGACTGGCTCGCCAATTTCGATACGCATCGCGACACCATCGAGGCGTCGTTGCGCAAGGCCTTTGGCGAACAGACCTGCCAGTGGATGCGGCGTTTGCGCTGGTACCTGCTCGCGACATCGGGCCTGTTCGGCTATGCCGATGGGACCGAATGGGGCGTCAGCCAATACCGGATGAAAAGCGCCGGACCGGATTGACCTTGAAAGAACTCGTTAAGCGTCTTTCGTTGCGCGGACGGCACAGGCCGGGTATTTCTTCGAGCAAACACGTTTCGATTGTTGTCTGATTGTTTCTGCTCACCTAAGGGTCGCAGACGTCCTTCGTGAACCACACGACAAGAAATCTGCACCCTCGAACGGTGTGGACCCAATTGGAATAGTGCATGCGCGAATGCATCCGGGCTGCGACGATCCGACGACAAGATGAAGACCAGCTCAACAGGAATCAGCTTCGGACCAGACTATTTCCCCTCAGCACCCGAATATTTCGCTTGCTCCTGGCCAGCCTGTCGGCGGCGGCGCTGACGGCCGCCGCAACAGGATCGGCCTCGGCCCAGGCCAACTGGACCGGCGCGACCAGCAATGACTGGATGGTGGGGAGTAACTGGACGACCGGAGCCCCGCCCACTCCAGGTCAAACCATCAACATTGGTGTCGTGGGAGCGCCGCCGATCAGAGAGACGGTCCTCGGCCTCGGCGGCCCCGTCAGCGTCTCGGTGGGGACTACGAACATTGGCAACAGCGGCGCAACGGCCGGCAATCTGACGATCCAGAACGGCAGCACGCTAACTAGCACTGCCTCAACCCGGATCGGGATTTCGGCCGGAAGTACGGGAATCGCGACCGTCACCGGACCGGGGTCGCGATGGAATATCCCCAGCGGTACATTTTTTGTCGGCTTTCTCGGCGCCGGCACGCTCAACATTCAAAACGGCGCGCAAGTCGTTACGGGGGTGGGCACGGTCCTGGGCAGCGGCGCTCCGTCTTCCGGCACCCTCAACATCAGTAGCGGTGGCATGCTGGAAACTCAGTCCTTGCGGGGTGGAGCCGGCGCGAGCCAGGCCAACTTCGACAATGCTATCCTGCGGGCAAACGCCAGCAACGCGACCTTCATCAACGGATTTTCGGGCACCAAGCTCAACATTCTCGGGGGCGGGCTGACGATCGACGCCGGTGCATTCACGATTGGCACCGATGCGACATCCGCCTTCACGGGTGTCGGTGGACTGACCAAGATCGGCACCGGCACGCTGAACCTGGCGGCCTCCAGCGCATACACCGGCCAGACCGTGATCCAGGCGGGCATCCTGGCGCTCACCGGCGCGGGCGCCATCAGTAACTCGAGCCGCGTCGTCGCGAACGGGACGTTTGATATTTCAGGCTTGGCCGCCGCCGGCACCAGCATTCAGAGCCTCGCTGGCAGCGGCGCCGTGACCCTGGGCGCGAAGAACCTGACGATCACCAACGCCAACGACACGTTCGCCGGGGTGATTGGCGGCACGGGCGGCGTGACCGTGACTGACGGCACCCAGACGCTGTCGGGTGCGAATGCTTACACCGGCGCGACCAATGTGAACGGCGGCACTCTGCGCGCCGGAGCCGCGAATGCATTCAGCACTGCTTCGGCTTTCAACGTGGCCTCCGGCGGCGCGCTCGATCTTGCCGGCTTCAATCAAACGCTCGCTTCGCTCGACAATGCCGGCACCGTCACCCTCGGCGGTGCGCCGGGAACGACGCTGACCGTGGCCGGAAATTATGTCGGCAATGGCGGCACCGTGCAGCTCAACAGCCGGCTCGGCGGCGACGGCTCTCAGACCGATCTGTTACGGGTGCAGGGAAGCACGTCCGGCTCGTCGTCGCTGCGCGTCACCAATGTCGGCGGCGCCGGCGCGCAGACCGTCGAAGGCATCAAGGTGATCGATGTGGTCGGCGCGTCCAACGGCAGCTTTTCGCTCTTGGGCAGCTACGTGTTTCACGGCGAGCAGGCGGTGGTCGGCGGCGCCTATGCCTATACGTTGCAGAAGAACGGCATCGCCACTCCCGGCGACGGCGATTGGTATCTACGCTCGAGCCTGATCAATCCGCCGGTTTCGGTACCTCCCGGTCCGCTCTATCAGCCGGGTGTTCCGCTGTACGAGAACTATGCACAGGTGCTGCTAGGCTTGAACGAATTGCCGACGCTGCAGCAGCGCGTCGGCAACCGCTATTGGGGCGGCAGCGATGCAATGGCGCGCGCCGGTGTCGCGCCGGTATCTGGGGCTGCTTCGCCAGCGCCCACGGCGTTCTGGGGTCGCATCGAAGGCGGGCATTCCGACTTGCAACCCTCCAACACCACGGGGTCCACGTACAAAGCCGACCACTTGAAAGTGCAGACGGGACTCGATGGCCTTGTGCTGGAGAACGAGCGGGGTCGGCTGCTTGTCGGTCTCACGGCGCAATATGGCCTGACCACCGCCAATGTTGCTTCGTTCTTCGGCAATGGTCGTATCCGCGTCGAGGGAACGGGTGTGGGTAGCACGGTGACGTGGTATGGCGACAACGGCTTCTATGTCGACGGTCAGGCGCAGTCGATGTTCTACCGCAGCGATCTGTCCTCCGTGTTGGCCGGCAGCCTGACGCACGGCAATGAAGGGTTCGGCCATGCCTTCAGTGCTGAAACCGGCAAGCGGATCGGCTTCGGCAACGGCTGGTCGCTGACGCCGCAGGCGCAGCTTGCCTATTCGAAGGTCGTTTTCGACGGCTTTGCCGATCGGTTCGGCGCGCCCGTATCGTTGCGTGATGGTGACAGCCTGCTCGGCCGCGCCGGTCTTGCGCTCAACCATCAGAGGACCTGGAACGACGGCACGGGTATCGTGCGGTCCGATGTCTACGGGATCGCCAATCTGAGATACGAGTTCCTCAACGGCACCACCGTCGATGTCGCGGGCACCAGCTTCGCCAATGCGCAAGATCGGCTGTGGGGCAGCATCGGCGGCGGCGGCACCTACAGCTGGGCTAACGGACGCTACGCAATCTTCGGCGAGGTCTCCTACAATGCGAGTCTCAACAACGGCTCCGACAACCGCAACTACAAGGGCACCGGGGGCTTCCGCTTGACCTGGTGACGCATGCGCTTGCAGCGGAACGTTTGCCACGATGGAACCAAGCACGACGGTGGGGCCGCAGATGGTTCAAGTTGATTAACGGCCTCGTTGCGCTGTTCCGTCGCAGCACGCAGCGATGGAACCCCGATTCACGATCAAGTGACACGGCAAAAGCCGTCTGAACTCAATGTCATACGCTGTGTGACAATGAGCCGCCCGCGTCATGCGTTGCATCGCAGCAGATGCATTCTATTTTGGCGGCGTCAGCCGCGTGCAAAACGGCCCAGAACGGGCCTCGCGCGGAGCATGATCAGTTTCAACAATATCGGGGCACCCCACTTCATGTCAGGACTTCGTGCGCGATCGGCATGCGTTGCAATGATGCTCGCGGCCCTGGCGCCGCTGCTCGCGGGCTGTGACGAATCCAGCTCCGCCGTGTCCGCCGCTCCGCCGGCCCACCCTGACGTCAGCATCGTGATCGTCAAGCCGCAGTCACGCGCCGTGGTGCGCGAGCTGCCGGGCCGCAT
>NZ_JALBHA010001139.1:0-512 GCF_023006445.1 Bradyrhizobium sp. SHOUNA76 | reverse complement strand
AACCGTCTGGTGCTCTCGCGCGCCTTCTCCGACCTCTACAAGTCGATGAACGTGCCGCGCGTCGCGCCATTCTTCGAGGCCTTCCGCGACAGCCTGCGCGCGCGCGCCGACCGCGACGAGCCCAGGATCGGCGTGCTGACCCCCGGCAGCTTCAGCGAGACCTATTTCGAGCACGCGACGCTGGCGCGCTATCTCGGTTTCCTCCTGGTCGAGGGCGACGATCTCGCGGTCAGCGACAACCGTATCCACATCCGCACGGTCGCCGGGTTGAAGCGCCTCGACGTGCTGCTCCGCCGCGTCGATTCCAATTCGCTCGATCCGCTCGAGCTCGATGCCTCCTCGCATCTCGGCGTCCCCGGCCTGATCGACGTGCTGCGCAAGGACGGCGTTGTCGTCGCCAACATGCCGGGCTCGGGCGTACTGGAGGCGCGGGCGCTGCTCGGCTTCCTGCCGGCGCTCAGCCGCCGCCTGCTTGGCGAGGAGCTGAAGATGCCGCACATCGCGACCTGGTG
>NZ_JALBHA010001138.1:0-513 GCF_023006445.1 Bradyrhizobium sp. SHOUNA76 | reverse complement strand
GGCGCGGCCCGCGTCGCGCTGCGCCAGCTCGCGCCAAAGCCCTATTCGATCGACCGCGTCGAGACGCTGGCTGCAATCGACCGCTTCCTGAAAGCCACTGGCGATTGCGAGATCGCATGGCTGTCGGATGGCGTCGACACCGGCCGCGGCGAGGACTTCGTGCAGGGCCTCGGCAAGACCATCGGCGAGCGCAGCCTGACCGTGTTCGAAGGCGGCACCTCCTCGCCGCTGGCGCTGGTTGCGGCCGAGAACGCGGCCGCCCGGATGACGGTGAAGGTGCTGCGCACCGACAGCGGCATCGCCGTCGGCACCGTGCGCGCGCTGGACCAGAAGGCCTCGCCGATCGGAGAAGCCCGTTATACCTTCGGCCCGCAGGACAAGGAGACCGACGCTTCGTTCGATCTGCCGGTCGAGCTGCGCAACGACATCACCCGGCTCGAGATCTCGGGCGAGCGCTCAGCCGGCGCGGTGCAGCTGCTCGACAAGCGCTGGCGCCGCCGCGCCATCGGCATC
>NZ_JALBHA010001137.1:0-513 GCF_023006445.1 Bradyrhizobium sp. SHOUNA76 | reverse complement strand
AGAGGCGGGCGAACGAGCCGGGGGCTGCCACCACGAAGCCCCCAAAGGGCGCAGAAGCCTTGTGCAGGGCGGGCAGTTCCGACTTGCGCAACACCGGCAGGCCCGCCAGGGCCGCTCTGGAGGTCACGGCGGCGGGATCGAGGCCTCTTAGCCGCTCGGCATAGGCCGGGGCGGCCATCGCGGCTCGCAGCACCTCCGGCAGGCGGGAGAACAGATCGGCCTCGCGCGCTGCTGGCTCACGCGTCTCGCGGGCGTCGTAATGGGCGGTCATGGCTGTTCTTTCCGTGTTGGCATCCGTTGCGCGCCGCCACCGGCATGGGTATCAGACCGCCATTGGCAAGGCCGAGAGAGGACCCGATGGCGGACGTAGGAAACATTGCGGCGCATGAGGCTGCCGATGTCGTCGTGCGCCTGAAGCGGCGCATGATCGACGAGGCGCTGCCGCTGTGGTCGACCGTCGGCTGGGATCAGGCCACGGGCGGCTTCATCGACCGGCTGCACCGCGACGGGACT
>NZ_JALBHA010001136.1:0-513 GCF_023006445.1 Bradyrhizobium sp. SHOUNA76 | reverse complement strand
TGCCGGCACGACGCCGACGAGGCCGAGCGGTCCCGTCAGGACGACCATCGCCATCGTCGAGAACGAGCGCACCTGCAGCATGACGACGATCAGCATCGCGGCAATCATGGCCGGGAAGATCGTCGCCAACGCATCGTTGGCCTTGGTTGCCTCTTCGATCGATCCACCGAGCTCGATACGATAGCCGGCCGGAAGGGATGCGATCAGCGGCTGCAGGGCGGTGTTGATATCCTTGGAGACTTCCGGAGGTTGGGTCGCCTCATTGATATCGGAGCGTATCGTGACGACCGGCGTGCGATCGCGCCGCTTCATGATCGGCTCTTCGAGCCGGATCTCCGAATGACCGACCTGGTCGAGCGGAATGGCGCGGCCGTCGCGGCTCATCAATGAGAAATCCGCCAGACGGGCCGGATCGAGCCGCTCGCGGCCGGCGCTGCGTGCCACGATCGGGACATTGCGGATGTCCTCGCGAACCTGCGTCACGGGAATGCCGGTGAGGAGGAACTGGAGCTG
>NZ_JALBHA010001135.1:0-514 GCF_023006445.1 Bradyrhizobium sp. SHOUNA76 | reverse complement strand
ATCGGCGCCGTACCTCTCGAAGGCGACGATGCGCCCGCCACGCCGCGGCACCGCCGCCTTCACGGCGGCTTCGACGACATTGCCATAGGCGTTGTCGGGCACCAGCACGGCGACCGAGCGCTTTCCGATGCTGGCGGAATATTCGACGATGCGATTGACGTCGGACTCCGGCAGGAACGAGAGCAGATAGACGCCGCGGCCGGCGATGCTGGAATCGGTCGAGAAGGCGATCACCGAGATGCCGCGCGTGCGCGCGACCTGCGCCACCGCCGGCACCGACTGCGCGAACAGCGGCCCCAGGATGATCTCGGCGCCCTCGTCGACGGCCTGCTGCGCGCTGGCCTGCGCGCCTTGCGGGCTGCCATTGTCGTCCTTGATCAGGAGCTGGATGTTCGGGTTCTGGAACTCAGCCAGCGCCATCTCGGCGGCGTTGCGCATGGATTGCGCGGCAAGACCGGCATTGCCCGCGGCCGAGAGCGGCAGGATCACGGCGACCTTGACCCCACCGGTGCCG
>NZ_JALBHA010001134.1:0-514 GCF_023006445.1 Bradyrhizobium sp. SHOUNA76 | reverse complement strand
CGGCTCTATCAAGCCGTCGGCGCGAGCGGCTGCTGTGTGCTGCTCGCCGACGGCGAGGGCGTGCCGGTCGATCGTCGCGGTACGGCGGCGGACGACGCGACGTTTCAATCCTGGGGCCTGTGGACCGGTGCGCTCTGGAGCGAGGAGCACGAGGGCACCAACGGCATCGGCACCTGCCTCGTCGAGCAGCGTCCGCTGACGATCGACCGCGACCAGCATTTCTTCACCCGCAACACGCTTCTGAGCTGCAGCGCCGTTCCGATCTACGACCATGAGGCGACGCTCGCGGGCGTGCTCGACGTGTCCTCCTGCCGCGCCGACCGGACCGATGCATTTTCCAGTCTGATCGCGCTTGCGGCAGGCGAGGCGGCCAAGCGCATCGAGGCCGATCTGTTCCGCAGGGCCTTCGCGCATGCCCGCATCGTGCTGACGCAAGCTGCGGACGGCCAATGCGGAGGCCTCATTGCGGTCGATGCCGATGATCTCGTGATCGGCGCGACCCGCTCCGCCCGGG
>NZ_JALBHA010001133.1:0-516 GCF_023006445.1 Bradyrhizobium sp. SHOUNA76 | reverse complement strand
CACGTCACGGATCGTGGCCCACAGCGCCGCAGAGGCCACGTCCTCGACCAGCGTCGCGGTTCCGAACGGCGCCAGCAATTCGCGCAGCGATCCGGCGCGGTGGGCGGCGGAAGCGATGATGCCTTCGAGCCGCAGCACGGTCAGCGCCTCGCCCTCCCCTAGGAGATCGCCAAGCCCCTCGATCTTCGCCCGGAACGCCGATTTCGGCAGATGGGCCGCACCGGAGACGTCGAAGGGCGAGCCGAGCGCCGCGGTCATGGCCTTGTTGGCGGCGGCATCGTCGAGGCCGCGCAGCAGCAGTGTCCGCTCGGCCTCAGGCTTGGGCATCACCTTCAGCGTGACCTCGGTCATGACAGACAGCGTTCCCCAGGACCCCGCGAGAAGCTTGCAGAGGTCGTAGCCGGTGACGTTCTTCACCACCTTGCCGCCGGTCTTGAAGCTGTCGCCGAAACCGGAGACCGCATGCGCCCCGAGCAGGTGATCGCGCGCCCCGCCCGCCCTGATGCGCCGCGGGCC
>NZ_JALBHA010001132.1:0-516 GCF_023006445.1 Bradyrhizobium sp. SHOUNA76 | reverse complement strand
AGACCGCGGGCGCCGCCATCGCCGCGAGCGGCGCGCCCGGCCAGAACGTGATCCAGAACAGCGCCAGGTACAGGCCGGGCGGCGCGCCGTGGGATTCCTGGGCCCCCAGCTTGCTCAGCATGTCGCCGCCGACGGAATCGGCGAAGAACGTTTCGCCTGCGCGCCAGAAGATCGCGACGAACCAGGGCAACACCAGCACCAGCATCCACATCAGGCCCCAGACCGGGCGCAGCCGCCACAGCCAGGAGGCATCGCGGTCCTGGATCGCGAGCGCAAGGATGGTCAGTCCTGCGAACATCAGGATCAGCGGACCCTTGATCAGGATGCCGACGGCTAGCGCGGTCCAGAAGATCGCGGGCCAGCTCCAGGGCGGATGCGTCTCGTCCTCGGCGCGCTGCCAGGACAGATAGGCCCGCGCCATCGCCCCCATCGCCGCGACCACGCAAAGCAGCAGCATCGCGTCGGTCTTGGCGAGCCGCGCCTCGACGCCGAGCAGCACCGAAGCGCACATCATCA
>NZ_JALBHA010001131.1:0-517 GCF_023006445.1 Bradyrhizobium sp. SHOUNA76 | reverse complement strand
AGGCGCGCGCCGGTTTCGGCCGCTGTGCCGGCGCTTCCACCGTCACCGGCGGCAGGGCCGATTGGGCCTGCGCGGCCGTCGTGCTGGAGGGAGATTCGGCGAGCAGCACGGCTGCTCCAATGAGAAAACCTGCACGGCGCTTGCCGGCGCGAAGACGATGGCCGCTGACGCGTTGGCCATCCGGATGAGCACGCACGTTCGATTCACTTCCAGGTCAGACACGGCATTGAAGCTCGCGCGTCTAACAGCCGCGGCAGGTTAAGAGAACCGCAGGCGGACTTGAATCGCTCTAGTATTGAATCGTTCTAAGGACGGATCGGCGCTGAACGGCAACTTTCAATTGCCGACGCGCCGGATGCGACACGTCGTGCGCGAATCCGCCGCGGCGTGTCGCGATGTCGTGCCAGCTCACGCGATGGCAGGAGCCGTCAAGTCGTCGAGCTTCCGCTTGAACGCGGCGCCGTCCGACGATGCGCGGAGCGGCGGACGCACGCGCAGCCTGGCGGCGTCGCCGGTC
>NZ_JALBHA010001130.1:0-519 GCF_023006445.1 Bradyrhizobium sp. SHOUNA76 | reverse complement strand
GGTGGCGCCGCAGCCGAAGCAAGACCGGTAGGAGCGCGCCATGACACGCCATTTTGCGCGAGGCCTGCTCGTGCTCACCGCGTTCAGCGTCTCCGGCTGTGCCGCGTTCTCGCCCGACAGCGGCATGAGCGCGGTCTCCGAGCTGACGAGCCGGACCATCGACAAGGACGTCGCCTTCGTGCGAACGGCCGACGGCGCCGGCGCGGTGGAGGCGCGCGTTCACCGATTGCTGGCGCGCCCATTGAGCGCCGACAGCGCCGTGCAGATCGCATTGCTCAACAACAAGGGACTGCAAGCCGCCTATAACGAGCTGGCGCTGGCCGAGACCGATCTGGTCGAGCAGAGCCTGCCGCCCAATCCGGTGTTCTCGATCTCGCGGATCACGGGCAACGGCGCCAGCGAGATCGAGCGTCAGGTGGTCGGTGACATCCTCGCGCTCGCCACCCTGCCGTTCCGCTCCGACATCGCCCGCGAACGCTTCCGCCAGGCCCAGTCGCGCGCCGCGCTGGCGACGTTGCG
>NZ_JALBHA010000112.1:0-14815 GCF_023006445.1 Bradyrhizobium sp. SHOUNA76 | reverse complement strand
AATTCGGCGCTGCGCGCGGGCGTGACACGGGCCGGCTCGCACACGTCGAGCAACGGGCCGGATCCCCGCATGGCGACTGGCCCGGTCTCGAACGCGTTTGCCCTTGCGACCGGAGGCGGATTCGGCTTCACGCCGCTACCGCGTGCGGAATGATCGGGGCTGGTTGCCGCTCAGAAGATTTCGAAATATTCGCGGTGCTCCCAGTCGGTCACCTCGGATAGGAAGCGATCGATTTCGGCGTTCTTGATGTGGGTGTAGTAGTCGACGAACTCGGCTCCTAGCTTCTCGCGGAAGAAGGGATCGTCCTTCAGCGCGGCGACGGCATCGCGCAAGCTCTTCGGCAGCAGCGGCGCCTTGGTCTCGTAGGGCGTGTCGGCCGAGGGGCCCGGGTCGAGCTTGCGGTCGACGCCGTCGAGGCCTGAGAGGATCTGCGAAGCCATGTAGAGATAGGGATTGGCGGCGGGCTCGCCGATGCGGTTTTCGAGGCGCGTTGCGGCATCATTGGCGCCACCGAGCACGCGGATCATCACGCCGCGATTGTCGCGGCCCCAGATCGCGCGGTCCGGTGCCAGCGAATAGGAGCGGTAGCGCTTGTAGCCGTTGATGGTCGGCGTGGTGAACAATGTCGATGCGCGGGCATGGTCGAGCAGGCCGGCGAGGTATGCTTTGCCGAACTCGCTGAGTGGCTCGCCACCGTCCTTGGCCGACTCCTTGGCCATGAACAGGTTCTCGCCGCTCGCACGCGAGACGATCGACTGATGCAGGTGCCAGCCGCTGGCGAACAGGTTCGGCAGCTTCGGCCGGCACATGAAGGTGGCGTGATAGCCGTGGCGGCGCGCGATCTGCTTCACGGCGCTCCGAAACAGCACCATGTTGTCGGCGGGCTCGAGCCCCTTCCTCGGCGCGAAGGTGAATTCGCACTGGCTCGGTCCGAACTCGACCTCGACCGAGCGCAAGGGCAGGCCGAGCGCGACGATGTCGCGGCGGAGAATTTCCAGCACCGGCTCCATCTGATCGAAGCGCTGCTCGGTGAGGTATTGATAGCCATGGCTGAGCAGGCTCACCGAGGGCGGCGTGCCGGGTTGACCGGCATCCTCGGGCCGCATATGCGCGTCGTCGAGCTTGAAGATGTGGAATTCGACCTCGAGCCCGGCGACGAAGTCGTGGTCGCGGCTGGCGAGCTCGTCGAGCACCTTGCGAAAGAGCGAGCGCGTCGCGAACGGCACCGGGCGGCCGTCATTGAAGTAGAGGTCGCACAGCACCCAGCCCGTGGTCGGCGCCCAGGGCAAGACGCGAAACGTGGTGGGATCGGCGACCATCAACACGTCGGCCGCGCCCTCCATCTCCTTCATGCCGAAGCCGCCGCCCACGGTGAACACCGGAAACACCGTGCGGTGCGAGGTGTCCTTGGCGAGCATGGTGGTGGTGATGGAGCAGCCGCTCTCCAGCGAGGCGATCGCCTCGGAGGCGATGATGGTCTTGCCGCGCAAGATACCGTGCTGGTCGGGGAAGGCGAGGCGGATGACCTCGAGATTCTTTTCCTCGACGATGCGCCGCATGCGCGCTGCGGCGTCCTTCTGCTCATCCGACCACAGCGCATGACGCGCGACGAAAGTCACTTTGGTTGCTCCTCAGTCACGATGATCGACGGGGGCAAGACGCTTGCCACGTTCTCCGCCATTGCGAGCGCAGCGAAGCAATCCAGAGTCTTTCCGCAGATGCATTTCTGGATTGCTTCGCTGCGCTCGCAATGACGAGGATAGACCTTCACATTCACTCCGCTGCCGTAGAGTGGGCAAAGCGAAGCGTGCCCACCACCTCTATCATCCGAGCGAAAGCATGGTGGGCACGGCGCTTTGCGCCTTTGCCCACCCTACCGGTTCGGTGCACGCGCGTCACTCCGCCGCCGTCAGCTTGTGCACGTTGTCGGCGATCTCCTTCGGCACCGGCGCGGTCCATGGCGCACCGCGGCGGCGCTTGACGTCGACCTCCATCCAGTAGGTCTCCCAGCCCCGCGTCGGGCCGATGCCGTCCATGGTCGCGGGGCCCTGGATGCTACGCGCATTGGCCTCGTCGAGATGCAGCATCGGCTTCTCGCCGCCCGAAACCTTTTCGATCTCCTGCCGCAGCAGGCGGCGGTATTGCACGATCGCTTTGTCGCTCGAACCGAGATGCTCCTTGGTGCGGTCCTGGATCGCGCCCATCGATTCCACCGCCCACTGGTCGTGGACGTTGATGTCGGTGCCCATGCCGGTATAGGTCGCGGTCTGCTGCTCGTGCGGATCGAAGCCGTAATCGTTAGCTCTGTTCTTGCGCGAGACGTAGTCGGGCAGCTCATAGAGCTCGAGCCGCTGATCGCGCATCTTCTTCTTGTCGACCGGGTTCGTGTAGCTGGTGAAGATCGCGTACCAGTAGCAGTTCTCGTCATCGACAGGCACGTGCCATTGCGTGATCGTCATCTCCGTGCTCATGGGAATGACGAAGCCGTGCGGGAACAGCTGGTTGGTGACGCGCACATGGGTGCGCTCCTCGTCGATCTCGCGCAGCGCAATCAGCCGCAGGCCGTATTCGGTGTGCTCGACATTGATGATCGGGCGGTCGTACTCGCGCAGGATCTTCGTCATCGGCAGATCGCTGCCGGCCGAGGCACCGCGAAACTGCTTGCCGTAAGCGGTGGAGGTGTCCTCGTCCTCGAAGAAACGGTGCAGATAGGAGGCGTGCGCGGGATCGATGCCGACTTCGAGCGCCTGCAGCCAGTTGCAGGCCATGTGGCCCTTGAACGCGAAGGTGTGAGTATCAGGCGCGACGAAGCAATCGATCTCCGGGAATGCGGGCGGGGCGCCCTCGCCAAGATAAGCCCAGAGGATGCCGCTCTTTTCGATCACGGGATAGGAGCGCTGCCGGATGTTCTGGCAAAGCTTCGAATCCTTCGGCTCGGCCGGCGTCTCGATGCATTGGCCGTTGGCATCGAACAGCCAGCCATGGAAGGCGCAGCGCAATCCTCCATGCTCCAACCGTCCGAAGGCAAGGTCGGCGCCGCGATGCGCGCAGTGGCGGTCGATCAGGCCGTAGCGTCCGCTCTCGTCGCGGAACAGCACCAAATTCTCGCCGAGCAGTTTGACGGGACGGATCGGCCGCGCGCCCTCCAGCTCATCCACCAGCGCCGCCGGCTGCCAGTAGCTCCGCATCAGCTTGCCGCAAGGGTCCTTCGGTCCGGTGCGGGTGATCAGGTCGTTCTGCTCCTGGCTCATCATGGCAGTAGCATCCCTTATGGAGTGGCAATTGTTCGCCTATTGAACGAATGGGCGAATTATGACATGACTTGACCCGCCAGCAAGCACTATTTTGCAGGATTGTCCCTCCATATGCCCAAGCTGAAGCGGAACGAGAGCGAGGAGCGCGCGACGGATTTCGTCGAGAGCCTCGATCGTGGCCTGCGCCTGCTGCAATGCTTCGGCACCACGGCAGGCCCGATGACGCTGAGCGATCTCGCCCGTGCCGCCGATCTGCCGCGCGCGACGGCCCGGCGCATGCTGTTCACGCTGCAGCGCGGCGGCTACGTCTCCGGTGATGGAAAGCTGTTCTCGCTGACGCCGCATGTATTGACGCTGGCAGCGTCCTATCTGCGCTCCAATCAGCTCGTCGCGGTGCTTCAGCCGGTGCTTGATCGCGTCGCGACGGCAGCCAACGAAATCTCTTCGCTCGCCGTGCTCGACGGCGATGACGTCGTTTTCATTGCCCGTGGCAGCCCGGCGCGGGTGTTCTCGGGCGGGCTGGAGATCGGCTACCGCCTGCCGTCCTTCTGCACCTCGGTCGGCCGCGCCATGCTCGGCCAGCTCGACGATGCTGAGCTTGCCGCGCGCCTGACGGCGATGACGGGGGAGGCACTGACGCCGCAGACGGTGACGGATGCGAAGGCGCTGCTCGCGCGCATCGCGGCCGACCGCGCGCAAGGCTATTCCCTGGTCGACCGCGAGGCCGAGCCGCATTTCCGCTCGATCTCGGTCCCGGTGCGCCGCTACGACGGCGTGATCGTCGCCGCCATCAACATGGGCGCCCATGTCGATCGCGTGCCGGAACAGGAATTGATCGATCGTTTCCTGCCGTTGTTGCGGGAAGGTGCGGAGAATGTAAGGGACAGGTTGCTATGAAAAACGGCGTGAAAAGCACACCTCTTCTTACGCTGACGCATATGGATACGGGTGTGAAGTTCTATCATCTCAATGATGAGAGAGCATTCTTTGAATGGTTGACGCGAATCCCGTGCGTGCAGAGTTGCGAGGGCGATGGCAATCGGGGTCTGGTTGTTCGGTTAAAGCGTCGGCCCGGAAACGACGACCTCAGACAATTTCTTGCGCTCTGCCGTCGCTATGGCGTCGATATGAAGCAATTGGCAAAATTCGAGACGACAAAAAATCGTGTCTGGTTTCGCGATCCACAGACGCCCTGGTACCGGGCAGTGTTCGGAGAACGATCCGCGCGGGGATCGTAGAGTAGATCAGCTGCTGTTGCCCGGGTGAGCGAAGCGAGACCGGGAACTTGTCGCGAAGCGGCCCGGATGTCGCTTCGCTTATCCGGGCTCGGCCGCATTCCCGCCGCCCCGAAACCGGTGCTATAATGGTCGCAAAGCACAAGAGATCAGGGAGGACGCCATGCAACACACCATGGTTCCCAGTGATCGCGTCGAGCACGTCACCGTCTACGGGTGTGACGGCAAGAAGCTCGGCACGATCGAGCGATTGATGCTCGACAAGGCGAGCGGGACCGTCGCCTACGCCGTGATCAAGACCGGCAGGCTGCTGGGCACCCATCACCATTATCCCGTGCAGTGGAGCGCTTTGAAATATGATCCGGGACGTCAGGCCTTTCAGGTCGAACTGACGCCGGAGCAATTGAGCAGCGGTCCCTGCGAAGTCGACGGCGATGAATTCGATTGGGGCGACCGCTCGCGGCCGTACCAGCATCCGAATTATTGGTCGATCTAAGTCGTGAAGCAGTCCTTGTAGCCCGGGCGAGCGAAGCGAGACCCGGGACAGCCGGCCGCAGAGTCCCGGATGTCGCTGCGCTCATCCGGGCTACGGCACCGTTACCGGTTGCGCATCCAGTCCGCGAGGCCGGACAGCGCCTTGTCGAGGTCCTGCCGCGCGGCGGCATCGGTGATCGTCTCCTCCATCGCGCCGCGCATGCAGAGCATCCACGCGTCGCGCTCGGCATCGCCGATGGCAAAGCCGATGTGGCGCTGCCGCAGCCGCGGATGGCCCTTCTCGGGAGTATAGAGCCGCGGTCCGCCGGTCCATTCGGTGAGATAGCGCTTCAGCACATCCCTGATCAGGCCGAGGTCGTCCGCATGCATGGCGCGGATGATCTGTGCCTCGGGCAGCGTGTCCATGCGCTCGTAGAAGCGGTCGACCAGGGCGTCGATCGTGGCACTGCCACCGATCCGCTCGAACGTGGAGGTGGTGATTTCGGTGGAGGTCATTCCTGAATTCCTGAAGTTGGCGGCTCTTCATATCGTCTGCATTGACGAAACGAAAAGGGATGCAAAGCGCTTCCGCGTGCTCAGCTGCGCTCCCTGCCCGCAAGGGGGAGGGAACGTAGCGGATATCGGAGCTAGCAGCTCGCCCTACAGCGCCACGCTGCGCAGCCCGAAGCTGCGCGCTTCGTTCTGCAGCACCGGCCGTACTGCATCGATCAGTCGTGCGGCCGCCGCATCGACCGACAACCCCGCGGTATCCACCACCGCCGTCGCGCGCGAATACAGCGGCTCGCGGCTCAGCAAGATGTTGCGCAGCTCCGCCATTGCGGAGCGATCGTCCGCCATCGGGCGCAAATCGCCCTGGCGGCGGACGCGGGCCATGTGCTCCTCGGGTTCGGCCTTCAGCCAGATCGTGTAGAACGAGGTCAGGATCTGGTCGAAGGTCAGCGGCTCGGAGACGATTCCGCCGCCGGTCGCCAGCACCATCAGCTCGTTGCGCGCGAGCAGCTGCTGCAGCGCCGCCTGCTCCATGCGGCGAAAGCCCTCCTGGCCGTAGAGCGCGATGATCTCGGCGACCGAGAGGCCGTTCTGCTGCTCGACCTCCTTGTTGAGCTCGACAAAACTCCAGCCGACCTTCTTCGCCAGCATCCTGCCGAGTGTCGATTTGCCGGCGCCGCGCAAGCCGATCAGCGCGATGCCGCAGAACGGCGCGCGCCGCGGCGCGGTTGCGCTGCCCCCAGTGAGCAGGTCCTTTGCCTGCGCAATCTGCGCAGGCGTCGCCTTGCGCAAGAGATCGCGAAACATCTGCCAGTCCGGCGTCGGATCGGCGGAGGGGAGCAGATCTTCGAGATGTGCGCCCATCGCGTCGGAGACGCGGCGGAGCAGCACGATGGAGACATTGCCCTTGCCGCTCTCGAGCTGCGCGATGTAGCGCTCCGAGATTCCTGATACCTTGGCGAGCACTTTGCGCGACATGCCGCGCAGCGCGCGCATCGTGCGCACGCGCTGGCCGAGCTTTTCGAGGAACTGGGATTCGGCGTCGGGACTGTCGGTCATGAGCCTTCTTTAAGGGATGTCTTCTTGAAGGGTGTCCTGCGGCGCATTTTAATGAAACATAATGCCTGTTGGCATTGACAGCAAGCCGCCGCAGTGTCTTTCTATGAATTATAATTCTAAATTCGGGAGAGAACTCCGTGAGCGAGGGATCCTATAACGCGGTGACCTGGCTGCTCGACCGGAACGTCGAGGAGGGCCGCGGCAACAAGCTGGCTTTCGACGACACCGTCTCGCGGCTCACCTATGGCGAACTGCAGCGCGACAGCCGCCGCGCCGCCAACATGCTGCGCCGGCTCGGCGTCCGCCGCGAGGAACGCGTGGCGATGATCATGCTGGATACCGTCGACTTCCCGATCGTGTTCCTCGGCGCGATCCGCGCCGGCATCGTGCCGGTGCCGCTCAACACGCTGCTGACCGCGGACCAGTACGCCTACATCCTCGCGGACTGCCGTGCGCGCGTGCTGTTCGTCTCCGAGGCGCTCTATCCCGTCATCAAGGACGTGGTCGGCCGCATGCCCGATCTCGAGCATGTGGTGGTGTCCGGCGCCAAGCAGAACGGCCACAAGCAGCTCACTGAGGAGATATCCGGCGAGAGCGACCAATTCACCACCGCCGTGACGCATCCGGATGAGCCGGCGTTCTGGCTCTATTCGTCGGGCTCGACCGGCATGCCCAAGGGCGTGCGCCACATCCATTCCAATTTGCAGGCGACAGCGGACACCTACGCCAAACAGGTGCTGGGCATCCGCGAGAGCGATGTGTGTCTCTCCGCGGCAAAGCTGTTTTTCGCCTATGGGCTCGGCAATGCGCTGACCTTCCCGATGTCGGTCGGCGCCACCGTGGTGCTGAACAGCGAGCGTCCGACGCCGGCGCGCATGTTCGATCTGATGAACCGCTACAACCCCTCGATCTTCTATGGCGTGCCGACGCTGTTCGCGGCGATGCTCAACGACGAGACGATGAAGAGCGAGCGCGGCGGCAAGGCCTTGCGCATCTGCACCTCGGCCGGCGAGGCGCTGCCGGAATCCGTCGGCAACAGCTGGAAGGCGCGTTTCGGCGTCGACATTCTCGACGGCGTCGGTTCGACCGAGCTGTTGCACATCTTCCTGTCGAACGCGCCCGGCGACATCAAATACGGCTCTTCCGGCAAGCCGGTGCCGGGCTATGCGGTGCGGCTCGTCAACGAGGCCGGCGAGGACGTCGCCGACGGCGAGGTCGGCGAGTTGCTGGTCGATGCGCCCTCGGCCGGCGAAGGCTACTGGAACCAGCGCCACAAGAGCCGCCGTACCTTCGAGGGACCGTGGACCCGCACCGGCGACAAATATGTCCGCGACACCGAGGGCCGCTACACCTTCTGCGGCCGCGCCGACGACATGTTCAAGGTCTCCGGCATCTGGGTCTCGCCGTTCGAGGTCGAGAGCGCGCTGATCACGCATCCTGCCGTGCTGGAGGCCGCCGTCGTGCCCGAGGCCGATCCGGAAGGATTGCTGAAGCCAAAGGCCTTCGTCGTGCTGCGCCCCGGCGCGACAACGACGGAGTTGCAGGAGGTGCTCAAGGAGCACGTCAAGCAGAAGATCGGCCCGTGGAAATATCCGCGCTGGATCGATGTGGTGGAGTCCCTGCCGAAAACGGCCACGGGCAAGATCCAGCGGTTCAAGCTGCGGGAAGGCGCGAATTAACCTCTCGTCATTCCGGGGCGATGCGAAGCATCGAACCCGGAATCTCGAGCCGCAAAACAATCTCGAGATTCCGGATCAGCTCGCGTTGCGAGCTGTCCGGAATGACGGAGTGAACGGGAACGACAGCATGACCAACCTCACCCCCACCGGCTTCCTCAGCATCGGCGACGCCAGCCTCGAATACAAATGGCTCGCGCCTGAGGTCGCGGACGCACCCACCATCGTCATGCTGCACGAAGGCCTCGGCTCGGTCGGGCTGTGGGGCGACTTTCCGGAGAAGATCCAGGCTGCCACCGGCGCTGGCGTCTTCCTCTATTCGCGTGCGGGTTACGGCCAGTCGAGCCCCGCCGTGTTGCCGCGACCGCTGGACTACATGCAGCGTGAGGCGCTGGACGTGCTGCCGAAGCTGCTCGATGCAATCGGCTTCAGGCGCGGCCTGCTACTCGGCCATTCCGACGGCGCCTCGATCGCAGCAATCTATGCCGGTTCACGTCAGGATCACCGCCTTCAGGGCGTTGCGCTGATCGCGCCGCATTTCATCGTCGAGGACATCTCGGTCGCATCGATCGCCGCGATCAAGACCAGCTTCGAGACCACGGATCTCAAGCCCAAGCTCGCGCGCTGGCACAAGGACGTCGACAATGCCTTTTACGGCTGGAACGGCGCTTGGCTCGACCCGAAGTTCCGCGACTGGGACATCTCGGAATATCTCGCCTATATCCGCGTACCCATCATGGTCCTGCAGGGCGAGAACGACCAATATGGGACACTGCGCCAGGTCGAAATTGCGCAGGAAGAGTGTTATTGCCCGGTAGATATTAAAGTCATTTCAGACGCGGGCCATTCCCCGCATCGTGAAGCGCCGGGGGCGACGCTTGACGCAATTGAGCAATTTGCAAAAGCGGCCCTGCGCGATGATCAGGGACTCGGGGTACGCGCCGCATGACCATGCGGAGGCACATTTATGAAGGTGCCTTCACATGCGACCGGCCCGTTGCCGTGGCCGCAATGGGCCTATGTCCCGGGAGAGCCCGGCGCGGCTGATGCGGATTCCGAGACGCTTTGTTTGGCCAAGGCGATGGTGCCATCGGCCTTCCGCGGCTACGTGCCGGCGCGCCATCCGGCGCTGCGCTACGGGCTTGCGCTCAACGACCGCGGCTATTTCTGGGAAGCACAGGAAGTGCTGGAGACAGTGTGGGCCGCAGCCCCGCAGAGCGGCCGCGAACGCATTCTGCTGCGTGCCTGCATCCACATCGCCAACGCGAATTTGCGGCTGCGTATGCAAAGGTCGCATTCGGCCGCGCGCTTGTTCGGCGATGCGCTGGCGGAGCTGATGGCACTGAGCTCGCGCAAGGCGGCTGCGGCCGGCGATGGCTTCGTCGAGACCTTCCCTGTCCCGGCCCTGATCGCGCTGCTCCAGGCCAAGCTCGGCCGTCCCCAACTCTCCAAGGCGGACTGGATCGCACTCGGGGCCATCGTGCGGTCCTGAGGCGCCATGAAACAAAATGCATGTGAGCCCGGTTAAGGGGTAGACGCGCTCAAAAAGATGCACTATTGTGCATCTAACGCTACGGCGATCATGCATAATCAAGCTCAGGGATGACCCATGGCCGGGGAAGATCGGCGCCTCGCAGGCGGCGCGACATTCATCGATTTCCAGACCGAACCGTCCCGCTACAAGCATTGGAAGCTGGCGGTCGAGGGCGACGTCGCGACGCTGACCATGGACGTCGACGAGAACGGCGGCCTGTTCGAGGGCTACCTGCTCAAGCTCAATTCCTATGATCTCGGCGTCGACATCGAGCTTGCGGATGCGGTGCAGCGGCTGCGCTTCGAGCACCCGGAAGTGAAGGTCGTGGTGATGCGCTCGGCCAAGAACCGCGTGTTCTGCGCTGGCGCCAACATCCGCATGCTCGCGGGCTCGACGCATGCCCACAAGGTCAATTTCTGCAAGTTCACCAACGAGACCCGCAACGGCATGGAAGACTCCTCGGAGAATTCCGGCCAGCGCTTCATCACCGTGGTGAACGGCTCGGCCGCCGGTGGCGGCTACGAGCTGGCGCTCGCGACCGACCACATCATCCTCGCCGATGACGGCGCCTCTGCCGTCGCCTTGCCCGAAGTGCCGCTGCTCGCGGTGCTGCCGGGCACCGGCGGTCTCACCCGCGTCGTCGACAAGCGCAAGGTGCGCCGCGACCACGCCGATTTCTTCTGCACCATCGAGGAGGGCGTGAAGGGCAAGCGCGCCGTGCAATGGCGCCTCGTCGACGAGATCGCGCCGAACTCGAAGCTCGAGGCCAAGATCGCCGAGCGCGCCAGGGAATTTGCAGGCCAATCGAAGCGCAAGGGCAGCGGCAAGGGCATCGCGCTGACGCCGGTCAAGCGTGTGATCGACCAGACCAGCATGCGTTATGGCTTCGTCACGGTCGATATCGATCGCACGGCCCGCATCGCCACCATCTCGATCAAGGCGCCCGAGGCCGCGCCGCCGGCCGACATCGACGGCATGATGGCGCAGGGGGCTTCGTTCTGGCCGTTGCAAGTGGCGCGCGAGATCGACGACGCCATCCTGCATCTGCGCATCAACGAGCTCGAGATCGCCATGCTGGTGTTCAAGAGCCATGGCGACCGTGCCCATGTGCTGGCCTGCGATGCCTTTCTCGAAACCAACAAGGCGCACTGGCTGGTCAACGAGATCCGTCATTACTGGAAGCGCGTGCTCAAGCGCATCGACGTCACCTCGCGCACGCTGGTGACGCTGGTCGAGCCCGGCTCCTGCTTTGCCGGCACGCTGGCCGAGCTCGTCTTCGCCGCCGACCGCTCCTACATGCTGATCGGGACGCGCCAGGGGGACAATCGTCCGCCGCCGTCGATCGAGCTCTCCGCGATGAATTTCGGCCCCTATCCGATGAGCCATGGCCTGACGCGGCTGCAATCGCGCTTCCAGGCCGATCCGGCCGATGTGGAGCGCGCGGAAGCGACGCTCGGCACCTCGCTCGACGCCGAGCAGGCGGAAGAGCTCGGCCTCGTCACCTTCGCGCTCGACGACATCGACTGGGACGACGAGGTTCGTGTGTTTCTCGAGGAGCGCGCCAGCTTCTCGCCTGACAGTCTCACCGGCATGGAAGCGAGCCTGCGCTTCGTCGGCCCCGAGACGATGGAATCAAAGATCTTCGCGCGCCTCACCGCCTGGCAGAACTGGATCTTCCAGCGCCCGAACGCGGTCGGCGAGGAAGGCGCGCTGCGCCGCTACGGCAGCGGCCAGAAGCCGAAATTCGATATGACGCGAGTCTAGCGAGTAGAGAGTGGCGAATGGCGAATAGGGATTTTCATTCGCCATTCGCTACTCGCCATTCGCCCCTTTAAACGAGCTAGTCCCCCACGGGAGGTCCACATGAACATGAACATCATGAACGTCGACTACTCGACCAAGATTCCCAACAACGTGAACCTCGCCGAGGACCGCCAGGTGCTGAAGGCGCTGGAGGGCTGGCATCCCGGCTACATGGATTGGTGGAGCGACATGGGGCCGGAAGGTTTCCAGGAATCACTGGTCTATCTGCGTACCGCTTACTCCGTTGACCCGCGCGGCTGGGCCAAGTTCGACTATGTCCGCATGCCCGACTATCGCTGGGGCATCCTGCTTGCGCCACAGGAAGAAAACCGCGTCGTGCCGTTCGGCGAGCATTATGGCGAGCCGGCCTGGCAGGAAGTCCCGGGCGAATATCGCGCCATGCTGCGCCGCCTGATCGTGATCCAGGGCGACACCGAGCCGGCCTCGGTCGAGCAGCAGCGCCATCTCGGCAAGACCGCGCCTTCGCTCTACGACATGCGCAATCTGTTCCAGGTCAACGTCGAAGAGGGCCGTCACCTCTGGGCGATGGTCTACCTGCTGCAGAAGTATTTTGGCCGCGACGGACGTGAAGAGGCCGACGATTTGCTCCGCCGTCGCTCCGGCGATGCCGATTCGCCGCGCATGCTGGGCGCCTTCAACGAGGCGACGCCGGACTGGCTGTCCTTCTTCATGTTCACCTATTTCACCGACCGCGACGGCAAGATGCAGCTCCACAGCCTCGCGCAGTCCGGCTTCGATCCGCTGTCGCGCACCTGCCGCTTCATGCTGACGGAAGAAGCCCACCACATGTTCGTCGGCGAGACCGGCATCACGCGCGTCGTGCAGCGCACCTGCGATGCGATGCGCGAGGCCGGCATCACCGATCCGACCGACATCGCCAAGGTCCGCGCGCTCGGCGTCATTGATCTTCCGACCATCCAGAAGAAGCTGAACCTGCACTACACGCTGTCGCTCGATCTGTTCGGCTCGGAGGTCTCGACCAACGCGGCCAACGCCTTCAACACCGGCATCAAGGGCCGCTATCACGAGACCCAGATCGACGACGATCACCAGCTCAAGAACGCGACCTATCCGGTGCTGAAGTTCATCGACGGCGAGATCAAGCTGGTCGACGAACCGGCGCTGACCGCGCTCAACATGCGCCTGCGCGACGATTACAGCCAGGATTGCGTCAAGGGCATGCTGCGCTGGAACAAGGTGATCTCGACCGCGGGCTATCAGTTCCAGCTCAAGCTGCCCAACGTCGCCTTCCATCGCCACATCGGCGAGTTCAAGGACGTGCATGCGACGCCGGACGGCCTGTTGATCGACGATGCCACCTGGGCGAAGCGCAAGGACGAATGGCTGCCCTCGACGGCCGACGGCGACTTCATCACCTCCCTGATGCAGCCCGTCACCGAAAGCGGCAAGTTCGCCTCCTGGATCTCGCCGCCGAAAGTCGGCATCGACAACAAGCCCGGCGATTTCGAATACGTGAAGATCGAGTCGTAGCGTCGGGCTTCGACGCTCTCGCAAGGCAAATGGTGTCATCGCCCGGCTTGACCGGGCGATCCAGTATTCCAGAGGCTGTCGTTGTTAAACCGAGACGGCGCGGCGTACTGGATGCCCCGGTCAAGCCGGGGCATGACAGCCGAGCTTGAAGCGGGGACCTACCCCGCGATCTCCAGCCCGGCATTGGCATACACCACGCCGCCATCCACCGCGATGGTGTTGCCGACCACGTAA
The DNA here is from genome assembly GCF_023006445.1 of Bradyrhizobium sp. SHOUNA76. Classification (NCBI taxonomy): domain Bacteria; kingdom Pseudomonadati; phylum Pseudomonadota; class Alphaproteobacteria; order Hyphomicrobiales; family Nitrobacteraceae; genus Bradyrhizobium; species Bradyrhizobium sp. SHOUNA76. The sequence goes on along the minus strand of NZ_JALBHA010000112.1, from coordinate 1,524 downwards.
TCGCCCGCACGCGAGGCGAGATAGATCGCCAGCCCAGCCATATCCTCGTCGGTCCCGATCCGCCGCGCCGGAATGCGCTTTGCGACCTCGTCCGAATGGTCGCGCGCGGCCCGGTTCATGTCGGACTTGAATGCGCCCGGCGCGATGGCGGTGACGTTGATGTTGTCCTTGATGAGTTTCGTCGCCATGCGCCGCGTCAGATGGATCACGGCGGCCTTGCTGGCGGCGTAAGAATAGGTCTCGCCCGGATTGACGAAGATACCGTCGACCGAGGCGATGTTGATCACCTTCGCCGGACGTTCTGCGCCTGCGGCCGCGCGCAGCGGTTTCGCCAGGGCCTTGGTCAGGAAGAACAGCGACTTGACGTTGAGGTCCATCACCTTGTCCCAGCCGCTTTCGGGGAATTCGTCGAACTCGGCGCCCCAGGCAGCCCCCGCATTGTTGACGAGGATGTCGAGCTTCGGCTCCAGCTTGATGATTTCCCCTGCGAGCCTGTCGCAACCTTCGACGGTGGAGATGTCGATCGGCAGCGCGATGCATTCGCCGTCATATTGCGCGGTGAGCTCCTTGGCGGTCGCTTCGCACGGTCCGGCCTTGCGCGCGGTGATGTAGACCTTTGCGGCGCCGGCACTGAGAAATCCCGCCGCAATCATCTTGCCGATGCCGCGCGAGCCGCCGGTCACCAGCGCGACGCGGCCTTTGAGCGAGAACAGGTCGTTGAACATGAGGCCTCCCTTGGTTTGGCGTTGTTTTGAGCGGGGAGGGGAGGGGAGTCAAGGAAGGCGCCAGTGCGGCGCGACGGCGGAACGACCTACGCGGTGTCGTCCCCACCTAGTGCGCAATTGCGCACGGGCACGGGGACCCATAACCCCAGGGAGCAGTTTGGCGAAGATTCGGCGTTCGGTACTTCTACCAACCGCAATCGATAAATTCCGCGGTATGGGTCCATGCGCCCGTGCGCAATTGCGCACTAGGCAGGGACGACAGCGGAGATTGGAGCGCCTACGCCGCCGCGATCCGGCGGAAACCGTTCCACATCGCGGTCGCCGCGCCCGAGGTCAGCACCGGCAGGATGCGCGGGTCCTGGTAGTTGCCGTTGAGCGAGACGCGCGGCAGCGCGGTCATCTGGCCGGCATTGTCCGGGAACAGCATGCCGGGCCGCGTCGTCACCGCGGTCTTGAAGCCCGCCGTTGCAGCAAGGCCGAATTCGCGCATCCCCGCCGCCTCGCGGTCGCCATAGGGATAGGCGAGATGCAACACGGGACGCTCCAGCGCCTGCTCGATCCGCGCGCGGCTCGTGGCCAATTCTTGCGCGGCGATGTCTTCCGCCAGCTTGGCGAGATTGCAATGACTGACGCTGTGCGCGCCGATCGTGACCAGCGGATCGGCGGCGAATGTCTTCACCTCGGCCCAGGACAGGCAGAGGCTGCGGCACAGCGCGGCCATGTCGACGTCATGCGTCGTGCAGAGCGCCTCGATCTCGCGCGCCAGATCGTGCTCGCCCGGCAGCGCGCGCAGCCAGTC
>NZ_JALBHA010001129.1:0-519 GCF_023006445.1 Bradyrhizobium sp. SHOUNA76 | reverse complement strand
ATGCCATTCGCGGTCGCCGACTCGCTTGCCGCCCGCGGCATCACGCCGGTGCTGTTTCCGCTTCGCGGGGCCTGCGATCCGGCGCGGCTGGAGAAATTCCGTCACCGCTGGATTTCGGTCGGCCAGCTCGGCCGCGCAATGCGGCTGTTTCGCGAGGAGGGCTGCCGCGACCTGATCTTCATCGGCACATTGGTGCGGCCCTCGCTCTCGGAGATCCGGTTCGACGTCAAGACGCTGCGCCTGCTCGGCAGCGTCATCCGCGCCTTCCGCGGCGGCGACGATCATCTCCTGTCCGGCGTCGGCCGCATCCTCGAGCAGGACGGCTTTCGCATGGTCGGCATCAAGGACGTCGCGCCAGACTTGCTGATGCCCGAGGGCTGCATCAGCCGCGCCTGGCCGAACGACAACAGCAAGACCGACATCGCGCGCGGCCGTGCGGTGCTGACCGCGCTCGGTCCGTTCGACCTCGGCCAGGCCGCGGTCGTGATCGACGGTCACGTGGTGGCGGTCGAGGCCATC
>NZ_JALBHA010001128.1:0-521 GCF_023006445.1 Bradyrhizobium sp. SHOUNA76 | reverse complement strand
TAGCGCCGCGCGGTGTGCTTGAGGAAGTCGCGCAGGCGCGTGCGGGCCGAGGCCTCGCCCGGTGTCCAGCTCTCGCGCAGGCCGCCCGCCCAGTCGGGTTTGGTCGGCTCAAGCTTCCAGCTCTCCAGCCTGTCGCTCGCAATTGTCGCAGCCGGGCGAAGCTCTCTCGGAGCAGACAACGGTTTTGGCGGATCGCCGAGCGACAGCACGCGCCGCCAGAACGGCGTGAACACGCGCAGGCCGCGGCCTTCCTTGGTGCGGATCGCCGAGGGCGGGACAAGGAGGTCGCCAGGGAAGCTCTGCGAATCGATGCCGAGCCTTGCCAGCGCCGCTTCGAGCTGGCGCTCAACCGCCTGATGCGGCGCCTGCGCGATCCCGTTCCAGTAGACGGCCCGGGCGCCGCTCTCCCGCACCACCTCGGGGATCACCCTGGCCGCAGGTCCCCCACGCAGGACCAGCGATCCGCCGCGCGCGGCGATGTCGGCTCCGAGCGCCCGCAGCGACTGCGCCAGCCACCAGCA
>NZ_JALBHA010001127.1:0-523 GCF_023006445.1 Bradyrhizobium sp. SHOUNA76 | reverse complement strand
ATCGCCGGCCGGAGATCGCAAACCTCGACAAGTTCGAGGGACGCGGCGTCTGGTATTGGGCCTCGCCGGTCGAGGCGCGGCTCTGCGCCGGCGAGGAGGTGGCCCTCGTCGGTGCCGGCAATTCCGCAGGCCAGGCCGCCGTGTTCCTGTCGGGTCACGCCAAGAAGGTGCTGATGATCATCCGCGGCGGCGGTCTGGGCGCCAGCATGTCGCGCTATCTCATCGAGCGCATCGAAGCGACGCCGAACATCGAATTGATGTTCAACACCGAGATCACGGCGCTCGAGGGCGACGAGGCCTCGCTGCTGCGGCGCATTCGCTGGAAGAGCCGGTTGTCGAGCGATGAGGATGAAGCCAACATCCGCAACCTGTTTTTGTTCGTCGGCGCGGATCCCGCCACCTCCTGGCTCGACGGCTGCGGCGTCACGCTCGATCGCGGCGGCTTCGTCGTGACAGGCGCGCAGTCCGAGCAGAACCAGGGCCGGCTGGTGGCGCCGCTGGAGACCTCCGTGCCCGGCGTCTA
>NZ_JALBHA010001126.1:0-524 GCF_023006445.1 Bradyrhizobium sp. SHOUNA76 | reverse complement strand
AGGCGCTTGTCGGGCCGCTCGCGCCCGACAATCTCGACGATCCCGTCAAGATGCGGGACGCGGTGCAGACCGTGACGCTGCTGGCGCTGCGTGCGGTCGGCGTCATGGACGCGCGCGCCCGTGGTCTGGTGGTGCAGCAGACGCTGCTGCCGACAACGAAGGCGCTGGTTGGCGCGTAAAATCGGCCGCGCGACCGGCGCTGCGGCCTGACTCTGCTCAGGTCGTTGACTGGGCAAGCCTTTTTGCAGGACCGCAGCAAGCTCGCCGGAAGCCCCGGCTACTTTGCATGGGGTTGTTTTTCGATTTTTTGTTTGGCGGGCCCTGCCGGACCTAAATGTTCGCGTCGCCTTCGGAGCCGACCGAAGCAATGCGCACCATGTTGGTGGTGCCGGGGATGCCGAGCGGCACGCCGGCGACGATGATCACGCGCTGGCCGGCGCGGACGAAGCCGTCCCGGAACGCGATCTGGCCGGCGCGGCTCACCATGTCGTCCTGGTCGCGCGCGTCATCGGCCACCACGCAGT
>NZ_JALBHA010001125.1:0-526 GCF_023006445.1 Bradyrhizobium sp. SHOUNA76 | reverse complement strand
AGCGCCCTGCCGCGCCGCGCAAGCCGCCGCCCGCCCCGAGGGACAAGGAGCGGCGATGACCCTCGACGCGGCGGTATGATGCCAAAGGAACGCCCCTCTCTTCTCCGTCGTTGCGAGCGCAACGAAGCAAATCCAGTATCGTAGGGTGGGCAAAGCGCAGCGTGCCCACGGCTTGGATACTTGTTAGCAGACGTGGGCACGGCGCGAGCGCGCCTTTGCCCACCCTACAAGTTTTCGACGCGCGGAGGGATAGGCCTCACCCCGCTGCTTCCTCCGTCATTGCGAGCGCAGCGAAGCAATCCAGAGTCCCTCCGCGGGAAGATTCTGGATTGCTTCGCTACGCTCGCAATGACGACTTGGAAGGAGCGGGCATTACACCCAACGCACCAACTGGCAGATGCTGTCCTTGACCAGCATGCGGCGCGCTCACGCCTCGCCGCGCAGCCAGGCCTTCACCTTCTGCAGCAGACCGTGCCGCAGCTCGTCGACCGAGGCGGCTTCGGCCGGTGTCAGCGTCCGCAAGGCC
>NZ_JALBHA010001124.1:0-527 GCF_023006445.1 Bradyrhizobium sp. SHOUNA76 | reverse complement strand
CGACGCCTTGCATCAGGCCGCGCGGCACGCGTACCGCACGAGCGCGCCGATCGTCGCACTTGGCGGCGCGCAGGCGGCTATCCAATTGCTGCCGCAACTCGTGCCACCCCATCGTGCGCGCATCCTCGCGCCGACCTATAATGAGTATGCCGGCGTGTTGTCGGCTGCCGGCTGGGATGTCCAGGAGGTCGGGGAGATCGACGCGCTGGCGGGCGCGGATCTCGCCATCGTCGTCAATCCCAACAATCCCGATGGCCGGTGTCATTCGCCAGAGGATTTGCTGACACTGCTGCCGCGCGTTGGCCGTCTCGTGATCGACGAGAGCTTTGCCGATGCCGCTCCGCAGCTGTCACTCGCGTCGGACGCGGATCGGCCGGGGCTGCTGATCCTGCGCTCGTTCGGGAAGTTCTATGGCCTTGCCGGACTGCGGCTCGGGTTCGCGATCGGCAATGCGGCTGACGTCGCCAGGCTTGCTGCGATGTCCGGTCCCTGGCCCGTATCAGGGGCGGCGATCGCGATCGGCTGCC
>NZ_JALBHA010001123.1:0-527 GCF_023006445.1 Bradyrhizobium sp. SHOUNA76 | reverse complement strand
GTGAACCACTTGTCGTAGATCTTCTGCGCCTCGCCGGAGGTGTAGAGCGCCGCGGTCGCGGCATCGACGACCTTCTTGAAGGCGGCGTCGTCCTTGCGCAGCATGATGCCGTAGGGCTCTGGCTTGGAGAACGCATCCTTGGAGATCTCGTAGTCGCCCGGCGACTTCGAGCCGGCGACGAGGCTCGCGAGCAGGATGTCGTCCATGACGAAGGCGACCGCGCGGTCGGTCTCGACCATCAGGAAGGCCTCGGCGTGGTCCTTGGCCGGGATGATGTTGGCGCCGAGCTTCTTCTCGACGTTGGCCTCGGTGAGCTGCTTGATGTTGGTGGTGCCCGCGGTCGAGACCACCGTCTTGCCCTTGAGGTCGTCGATCGACTTCAGGCCGCTCGACTTCTTGAAGACGTAGCGGCTGGCGGTCAGATAATGGGTGTTGGTGAAGGCGACCTGCTTCTGGCGCTCGGCGTTGTTGGTGGTCGAGCCGCATTCGAGGTCGATGGTGCCGTTGGCCATCAGCGGGATGCGGGT
>NZ_JALBHA010001122.1:0-529 GCF_023006445.1 Bradyrhizobium sp. SHOUNA76 | reverse complement strand
ACCACCGATCTGCGTCTCAACGAGCCGCGCTACGCCTCGCTGCCGAACATCATGAAGGCCAAGAAGAAGCCGATCGCGGACAAGACCGTCGCCGATTACGGCGTCGATGTCGCTCCGCGTCTCGAGGTCGTCAAGACGACGGAGCCGGCCGGCCGCAAGGCCGGCGTCAAGGTCAAGGACGTCGCCGAGCTGGTGTCGAAACTCAAGAACGAAGCCGGGGTGCTCTGATGACGACGCTTCTGATTGCCGAACACGACAATGCGTCGCTCAAGGATGCGACCAACAAGGCCCTGACCGCGGCTGCCGCGCTCGGCGCGGACGTCGAGGTGCTGGTCGCCGGCCAGAACGCCAAGGCCGCGGCGGATGCCGCCGCCAAGCTTGCCGGCGTGAAGAAGGTGCTGCTCGCCGACGGCGACCTCTACGCGCACGATCTTGCCGAGCCGCTGGCCGCGCTGATCGTGTCGCTGGCTTCCGGCTATGACGCGATCGTCGCGCCCGCGACCTCGCGCTTCAAGAACGTGATGCCGCG
>NZ_JALBHA010001121.1:0-529 GCF_023006445.1 Bradyrhizobium sp. SHOUNA76 | reverse complement strand
GCGCAAGCTGCCCTCCGGCGTGCTCGGCCCCTTCGTCAATGACGAATATTCCGACGTGAGCTTCGCCCTTTATGCCCTCAAGGCCAAGGGCATGCCGATGCGCGAGCTCGCAAGGCAAGCCGAGACCATCCGTCAGGACCTCCTGCACGTGTCCGGCGTCAAGAAGATCAACATCCTCGGCGAACGTCCCGAGCAGATCTTTGTCGAGTTTTCCTATGCCAAGCTGGCAACCCTCGGTGTGTCGGCAACGGATATCGTTGCCGCCTTGCAGCGGCAGAACACGATGACACCCGCCGGCTCGATCGACACCAAGGGACCGCAGGTCTTCATCCGGGTCGACGGCGCCTATGACAGCGTCCAGGCGATCGCCGATACGCCCATCGTCGCCGCCGGGCGGACGCTGAAGCTGTCCGACATCGCCGAGGTCCGCCGCGGCTACGAGGATCCTCCCACCTACATCATCAGGCACCAGGGTGAGCCCACCATCATGCTCGCAGCGGTGATGCAGGAGGGCTGGAATGGTCTGGCG
>NZ_JALBHA010001120.1:0-530 GCF_023006445.1 Bradyrhizobium sp. SHOUNA76 | reverse complement strand
CCGACGCCCAGGCGCGGCAGGCGGGCGCGGCGCTGCTGCCGAGCCTTTCAGGCACCGGGCAGGAGACGTATTCGCGCACATCCGGCTCGTCAGCCTCGGGGCTCACCAATGGCGGACGTGAGGTCGTCAATTACCAGGCCTCGTTGAGCGCGAGCTATCAGCTCGACTTCTGGGGCCAGAACCGCGATGCGCTGCAGACGGCCGAGGAGACCGCCAACGCCAACCGCTTCGATCGCGACACCGTCGCGCTGACGACGCTGGCCGCCGTCGCCAACGCCTATTTCCAAGTGCTGGCCTCGCAGGACCGTATCAGGACGTCCCAGCGCAACATCGCGAGCGCGCAGCGCATCCTCGACGCCGTCAGGGAGCGGCGCAAGGCCGGCACTGGCACCGATCTCGATGTCGCGCAACAGGAAAGCGTGCTTGCCAACCAGAAGGCCTTGGTGCCGCCGCTGCGCCAGACGCTGGATCAGAACGTCAACGCGCTCGCCGTGCTGGTGTCGCGCCCGCCGGAGAGCGTGCGCGTGCTC
>NZ_JALBHA010000111.1:0-14833 GCF_023006445.1 Bradyrhizobium sp. SHOUNA76 | reverse complement strand
CACGGCGGCAGCGGCCGCAGCCGGCGTCGTCGGCGGTTCGCTGCTGCTGTCCAGCATCCGCGGCATGATGGGTGGATCGCACCAGCAGGCCTTCGGCGATACCAATGCCCTCGGCGACCGCAGCGCTGGTGGAAGCCCTTGGAGCGGCAGCGACCAGTCCGGCGGCTCACTCGCGCGCGATGCGGGCGTCAACGACATCGGCTCGAATCGCGATTCCCGTCAGGGCTTCTCCGACCAGGCGTCGAACGACGATCGGAACAACAACAACGATCAGAACTACGACGACAATCGCGATGACGGCAATGTGGACATGGCCGACGACAGCGATTTCGGCGGCGGAGACGATGGCGACAGCGACTACGCGTAAGAGATTCGCCCAGTAGATGCGCGAAACGGCCGCCTCCAGGGCGGCCGTTTTCATTTGCGTCCCCACTCGAGCGCCTTCTGAGCCACAGCTCGCAGAGAAGCCGCACGATATAGTATGACTAATGCGCCCAGAGATTGCACTGACTGCCGGACGCGCCTCAGTTCACCAAGAAAAACGAAATCGCATTCCGGTACGTAGACTCCCGGATTTCCAAATTCGGACATGGGTGTTCAACTGGAAGAACACGTTGCTCATGCCACACACGATGTAGCTGCCTCTTCGGGGTTTCAAAAATGAGTCCTCTTCAGCACCGCATTGCAACCTTGGCCGACGTGACGACGCATCTCATCACCGAATTGTACGAGTTGGAGGGACTGCACGAGCGCGTCAGGAAGGCGGAGCTGTCGGCGGGGCGGTCGAAACGCTCGGCTCGCGCAGCGGCCTCCCATTCATCAACGCGCCGTCGCGGCTCCGTTGCCCCTCGCCGCAGGTCGACGAAGCGTCGTCAGCGGGCATAGACCGTCGCCGGAAGGCGCCGGCCCACGCAACGGCTTCGATGCAGCGCATCACGAGCCGGCGCGGCACGCCGAGTCGACGGCTCGCATCGAGCGCAGGCCTCACATCACCACGACCTTGGTGCCGACATTGACGCGGCCGTAGAGGTCGATGACGTCCTCGTTGCGCATGCGGATGCAGCCGGATGAAACGTTGGTGCCGATGGTCCAGGGCTCGTTGGAGCCGTGGATCCGGTAGAGCGTCGAGCCCAGATACATCGCGCGGGCGCCGAGCGGGTTTTCCGGGCCGCCTTCCATGTGCCGGGGCAAATCGGGGCGGCGCGCGATCATTTCCGCCGGCGGCGTCCAGTCCGGCCATTCGCGCTTGGCCGTGATCGACTTCACGCCGGACCAGGTGAAGCCGGGACGCCCGACGCCGATGCCGTAGCGCATCGCCCTGCCGTTGCCCTCGACGAGATAGAGGAACTTGTTCGGGGTATCGACCACGATCGTGCCGGGACTTTCCCTGCCGCTATAGTCAACAGATTGTTTCTCGAACCTCGGATCGAACGGACGCTGCCGCGGATCGACTGGCTCCTGCTGGAGCGTGCCTTGCTGATATCCGCCTTGCACCTGCGGCTCGCCCATCGGCGGCAGGCGGCGCTGGTCGTAATAGCCCGGCTGCTGCTGATACACCGGCTGCTCCGGCGCATAGGCCGGGCCGCGGCCGGGGCCGTCACCGAACAGGAACTCGATGAAGCCGCCGCCCATATTCGAATTGGATGCGACGCGCACTGGCGCCGGCGGCACATGCGGCTGGTAGAGCACCGCGGGCGGATCGTTCGGCACGCTATTGTCGAAGGCGCTGGCACTGTTTGCGCCGGCAATGAAGGTGCAAGCGCTGCAGAGCAGCGCAACAGACATTTTCTTGAACATCGACGTACTCTGTACTGTTTCGTCTAGATCACATGCGCCGTGGAGAGCTGATGACTGGTCCGCGCCCCTCGACGTGGTCAATAAAGAGCAAAAGCCGTTTTGTTTGGTAAACGTATCGGTCGTTTGGATTCACCACGTCGTCAACCGAGGGGCAATTTGGCGATCAGCGTTTATTTTCGATGAACGCGGCATGGCCTTGGTTAATCGCTTCTTTGCGCGCCGTCGCGCGACGCCGCACAACAGTTCCGGCTGTGAACTTCGTGTTAAATCGCTTCTGACTACAAAGACGCGTGAGTGAGGTGGGGGGAGTATCTTGATGGCTGTTCACCGCAAACGTTTTCGCGTCGAGGATATCGCTGGTGGCGAGATGCCGATTTTGGACGTGACCGAAGAGGCAATCCCGATGCATAGCGAGATCATGGCCGAACTACGTGCGATCCGCGCCCAGATGGCGAAGGGCAGCGTGCCCCTGTCGGGAAGCGCAGCCATGGCGGCAATCGACGCCTCCACCGCCCACGAGCTCTCCGAGGCTCGTACCATGCTCGACACCTATCGGGCGCAGATCGAGCAGTGCGAGAAGCTGAAGGTCGAGCTCGACCTCATCCATGACGCCATCGACCGCACCAAGCGCGAGATCGCGACGCTGCATGGCAAGAGCTTTGACGGTGGCGAAATGGCCAAGGTCAACGGCGAGCTCGGCGCGGTCGTCGGCGGCACCGAGCAGGCGACCCAGCAGATCCTCGAAGCCGCGGAATCGATCGACCAGGCCGCCAGCGCAATGTCCAAGGTGGACTCGGTCGACCAGCAGAAGCGGCTCGCCGACGACATCCAGGAACGCGTCATCTCGATCTTCGAGGCCTGCAACTTCCAGGACCTGACCGGCCAGCGCATCAGCAAGGTCATGGGCACGATGAAGTTCATCGAGCAGCACATCAATGCGATGATGGACATCTGGGGCGGCGTCGACGCGATCAAGTCCCACGTGCCGGCGCAGGTGGACAATCGCAGCGAGGAGGAAAAGCTTCTCAACGGTCCGAAGCTCACCGGCGACGTCGGCCACGCCTCGCAGGACGACATCGACGCGCTGTTCGACTAAGCGGACGCGGATTACGGACAAAAGCAAAGCGCCGGCCCTGGGGCCGGCGTTTTTGCTTGGGATTCATCTCACGCTATCGTTCCGGGGCGGTCCGCAGGACCGAACCCGGAATCCGGAGCTTCGAGGCAAGGAGCCCACCACATCGAGATTCCGGGTTCACGCTTCGCGTGCCCCGGAATGACGGTGGAAAATCACGCCCTGGGCGCGCAGCGGACGTAGACCATGTTGCCGTAGCGGGTGGCGGCGTCCTTGTCGATGAAGCGGGTGATCAGGACGCGGCCGTCGAAGGAGATGATTTCGCGGTCCTGCTCGCCGGGGGTCGGGCCCGCCGGTCCGATGTAGTTCTTGCCGCTCGGCGAGCCCTTCAGCCGCAGCTCCTGGGGCGTTGCCTGGTCGGCCAGATGCATGATCACGCCGCCGGAGGAGCCGGCGGTGATCACGTAGGGGTTCTTGCACTGGGCTCTCGCGGCCGCCTCGGTGCGGGCGCGGTCGGCCGGGTTCTGGAACGAGGCCAGACCCCAGCGGCCGACGATCTCGTCGCCGCGAATGGTCGCAGGCATTTCCGGGGCTACTCCCGGCTCGGCTTCGGGCGGCGGCGAGGACGATGAGAAGGACGGCAGGCTCATGCCGCCGCCGCAGGCGCCCAGCAGCAGCGCCAGACAAGAGGCGGCCGCCAGATTGGCAACCGTGCGCGCGTGAGCTGAACTGATCATGGCATTCCCCCGAACAAAACCATGGCCGCACCCCTCCCGCAGCCAAGCGCAAAACCGCTGCCGGGGCAATGACGTCCTTTGATACGTCGGCGCCCCGAACAAGTTTCCAATGCCACCATCCTATATCCGCCTCACCAATCGCTTAACCACCTTTGCTTGACAGGATCGCGGCCAAGCCATATTTCCGGGCCCACTATTAGCACTCGGAAAGCCCGATTGCTAAGCGCGCCGTTCGATCCTCGGGATAGGGGATGGACGGAAGCGCCGCCCCACCCACTTCCACTACTTCCGAAGCGAGCCTCCAAAGGGAAACGTCATGGCTAAATCCAAATTTCGTCCGCTGCATGACCGTGTCGTGGTCAAACGTATCGACGCCGAGGAAAAGACCAAGGGCGGCATCATCATTCCGGACACCGCCAAGGAAAAGCCATCCCAGGGCGAGGTCGTCGCCGTGGGCCCCGGTGGCCGCGACGAGGCCGGCAAGCTGACCCCGATCGACCTCAAGGTCGGCGACCGCGTGCTGTTCGGCAAGTGGTCGGGCACCGAGGTCAAGATCGACAACGAAGATCTCCTGATCATGAAGGAGTCGGACATCATGGGCGTTCTGGCCTAAGGCCATCCGCCTGAACAGCCGCTGAATGTCATGCCCGGGTCGCCAAGATCCGGGCATCCATCATTCCACCGGGTTCGACCTGCGGACCCCCGGACATGATGCGACGAGGCGAGCGATAGACACATCACGAAACCAGAGGGATTGCAGAAATGGCTGCCAAAGACGTCAAGTTTTCCGGAGACGCGCGCGATCGCATGCTGCGCGGCGTCGACATTCTCGCCAACGCCGTCAAGGTGACGCTGGGCCCGAAGGGCCGCAACGTCGTCATCGAGAAGTCGTTCGGCGCGCCCCGCATCACCAAGGACGGCGTCACCGTCGCCAAGGAGATCGAGCTCGAGGACAAGTTCGAGAACATGGGCGCCCAGATGGTGCGTGAGGTCGCCTCCAAGACCAACGACCTCGCCGGCGACGGCACCACCACCGCGACCGTGCTGGCCCAGGCCATCGTGCGCGAAGGCGCCAAGGCAGTTGCCGCCGGCATGAACCCGATGGACCTCAAGCGTGGTATCGACAGCGCGGTGGCGGCCGTCGTCAAGGACATCGAGAAGCGCGCCAAGCCCGTCGCGGCCTCCTCCGAGGTCGCCCAGGTCGGCACCATCTCGGCCAACGGCGATGCCGCCATCGGCAAGATGATCGCCCAGGCGATGCAGAAGGTCGGCAACGAGGGCGTCATCACCGTCGAAGAGAACAAGTCGCTCGACACCGAAGTCGACATCGTCGAGGGCATGAAGTTCGACCGCGGCTATCTCAGCCCCTACTTCATCACCAACCCCGAGAAGATGACCGCCGAGCTCGAGGACGCCTACATCCTCCTGCACGAGAAGAAGCTCTCGGGCCTGCAGGCCATGCTGCCGGTGCTGGAAGCGGTGGTGCAGTCTGGCAAGCCGCTCGTCATCATCGCGGAGGACGTCGAGGGCGAGGCGCTGGCCACCCTGGTCGTCAACCGTCTGCGTGGCGGCCTCAAGGTCGCTGCCGTCAAGGCGCCGGGCTTCGGCGATCGCCGCAAGGCCATGCTCGAGGATCTCGCGATCCTGACCGGCGGCCAGCTCATCTCCGAAGACCTCGGCATGAAGCTCGAGAACGTCACGGTGAAGATGCTGGGTCGCGCCGGAAAGGTCGTGATCGACAAGGAGAACACCACAATCGTCAAGGGTGCCGGCAAGAAGCCGGAGATCGAGGCCCGCGTCGGTCAGATCAAGGCCCAGATCGAGGAAACCACCTCGGACTACGACCGTGAGAAGCTCCAGGAGCGCCTGGCCAAGCTCGCCGGCGGCGTCGCGGTGATCCGCGTCGGCGGCGCGACCGAGATCGAGGTCAAGGAGAAGAAGGACCGCGTCGAGGACGCCCTCAACGCCACCCGCGCCGCGGTGCAGGAAGGCATCGTCCCCGGCGGCGGCGTCACGCTGCTCCGTGCCAAGAAGGCGGTGGGCCGTCTCACCAACGCCAATGCCGACGTCCAGGCCGGCATCAACATCGTGCTGAAGGCGCTCGAGGCTCCGATCCGCCAGATCTCGGAAAACGCCGGCGTGGAAGGCTCGATCGTGGTCGGCAAGATCCTGGAGAACAAGTCCGAGACCTTCGGCTTCGACGCCCAGACCGAGGACTATGTCGACATGATCGAGAAGGGCATCATCGACCCCGCCAAGGTGGTGCGCACCGCGCTCCAGGACGCCTCCTCCGTGGCCGGCCTGCTGGTCACCACCGAGGCCATGGTCGCCGAAACGCCGAAGAAGGAAGCCCCGCCCGCGATGCCCGCCGGCGGCGGCATGGGCGGCTTCTAAGCCGATCCTTTCATTACAATGTTGCGAAGGCCGCCTCCGGGCGGCCTTCTTTTTTGCAGACCCTGCCTTCAGCTTTCCGATTCAACCGACGGCCAAAACCCACTACGGTGGCGCGCCGATTCGATTGCGCGAGGTTTCATCGATGCGTGCGCTTCTGGTTTGTTCGACAGCCCTGTTGGCGGTTCTGCTTGCAGCTTCGCCGGAGGTCGCCTCCGCCCAGATGAAGCTGTCACCCAAGGCCACGGTGCCCGGGGGCGTGGAGACGCGCTATTTCACCTCGATCGACGGGCTCATGGACGGCAATGCCGACGTGATCCTCAAGGAGACGCGCCAGGGCAAGACGGTCACGGCCGCCGTGCTCGACGTCTGCTATCCCGTCGCAAAGAATTCCGACCGCAAGGACCGCTTCGTCGTCAATCTCCAGGTCGCCGGCCAAACGCTGACGGGCACCACGCAGAGCATGAGCGAGAAGGCTCCCGTCAGCGTCAAGCTGCTGCGCAAGCAGGCCGGGGATAGCTTCGAATTCCGCGGCCAGATCAGCATTGGCCAGGTGGTGACCGAGGTGACCTCGCCCGACAATTCCGACCTCAGCGAGAAGGAATTTCAGGACAACCAGACCTCCGACGACGGCATCATGCCGCAGCCGAAGGATTTCACCGACGTCTCGCCCGAGGCGATCGCGGTCAAAGTCAAGCTCGATGCGGCGACCGACTTCCTCAAGAGCCTGAGGGGCCAGGAGGTCGAGGTGACGCTGGCGAGCCTCAATGTCGGCTGCGACGCGCTGCGCGCGGGCGAGCAGACCATCAACATGTCGGTCGATCCCGAGCGCGCCGGCGCGCTGCTGGCGAAATTCAAGGCGATGCCGGGCGTCACCGCCGCAGGCTGGACCGCGGGCATGACCGAAATGGACCGCACCATCCGCTTCGCGGCGGCCGACTGGCGCGAGGGCGACAAGATCAACCGCAACAAGCTCGCGGCCGCAGTCACGAACGTTTTGAGCCGAACATTGGCGGCAAAGCCGCTCTCGCAAAGCTTCAATCCCGCCACGGGCAAGCTCAAGCTGGTCTTCAAGCGGCCGAACCAGGATTTCCCCGCGCTCGAGCTCACCGACACGATCGAGGTGGCAGGGCTCGTCTCGCCCGACAAGCCCGGCACGACCGACAAGCTCATGCTCTGGATCGGCAGCCCCGCGACGACGACCGCCGACGAGAGCAGCGGCGCCAAGCTCAATCTCTCCGATGACGCCTCCGTCGACGAGGAAGGCGAGCAGCCCGATGACAACGGTTCGATCGAGGCGCTCACCAAGGAGCTGAAGGGTCAGCGCTGGGATGCCGACAAGTCCGTGTGGAAGTAGGCTTCTCGTGCCCCGGACGTAGCGCGAAGCGCTACGAGCCGGGGCCCAGAGGCCGCAAGCGAGATCGTGGAGAAGGAGGCTGGGTCCCGGCTCTGCGCAGCAACGCTGCGCGTTGCAGCGCGTCCGGGGCGCGCAGGGAGTGCTAATTCCCCGTCGTGCGAAAGCGCAGCGACTTCGGGCCGATCAGCGTCAGCACGTCGCCCTGCCGCTTCCAGGTCTCGACGCTGCTGAGCGCAGCAACGAGCTCGTCGTCGGCCTGCGCTCTTGCCTGCGGACAGGAACGGTCCTGGATCTGACCGGGGACGAAGATCACGGTGTTGCCGGCGACGGAGAACTGGCCCTTGCCGCCCTTGCACCAGAGCTCGAGCACGACCTCGCCATGGTCACCGATCTCGATGTTCGGAATCCGCTTGGAGCCGGCTTGCGGCAGTGCTTCCAGCGTCATCTCGGTGCCGAACGGAAAACCGTCCTCGGCACGCGCGAGCGTGGACATCGCGAGGATTGCAACCGCCGTACACACCAACCGCTTGAGCGAAACCATGAGACCTCTCGACCGACCTGATTTGCCGCACCTTTTATAAGACGGCGGCGCCATTGAGAAGGTTCGCTCACATCGGATGCAAAAATCCCCGCGGGGGCGAACCTCGCGGGGATTTGCGCCGAAGCCGGGCCGTGCCCTGCTACTTCAGGACCATCGCCGTGAATGGCCAGACATAGGCCTGCAACGTCACGAGCACACCGACGAGACAGGCCAGCACGATCGAGTGCCAGAACACGAAGCGCAGGATCGTGCCCTCGTGGCCGTACCAGTTGGTGGCCGTGGAGGCGACCACGATCGACTGCGCGTCGATCATCTTGCCCATCACGCCGCCGGACGAGTTCGCCGCAGCCATCAGGACCGGCGACAAGCCTAGTTGCTCGGATGTGATCTTCTGCAGATTGCCGAACAGCACGTTGGAGGCGGTGTCCGATCCCGTCAGCGCCACGCCCAGCCAGCCAAGTAGCGTACCGAAGAAGGGATAGAGCACGCCGGTTGCGGCGAAGGCGAGGCCGAGCGTCGCGTCGACGCCGGAGAGACGAGTCAGGGTGCCGATCGCCAGCATCGCCGAGATCGTGATCAGCGAGATCGCGCACAGCCGGACGGTGCGGCCGTACTCGGTCATGAGCTTGCCGGGACCGACGCCCATCAGGAAGCCTGAGATGATGGCCGCGATCAGCATGCCCGTTCCGGTGAACGACAGATAGGTGAAGCCGAACACCGCGCTCTCTTTGGTCGGCCCTGGCGCGACCGGCGGCATCTTGTTGATCATCTGGTGCAGCTCCGGCACCGGATAGTTCCAGACGAAGATCGAATTCGCCCAGGACTTGAAGGCGCCGTTGCCCCAGATCAGCATCACGATGCAGACGATGATCCACGGCAGCAGCGCGCTGAACATCTCGCTCTGCGTCAGCGGCGTCTTGTCGAGTGGTTTTGCCGCGGCCATGGTAGCGGCCGATTCATCATTGCCGCGCAACGCCGGCGACAGCCAGAGCTGCCTGGGCTGCCAGACCTTCAGGAACAGGATCAGCGCGCCCATCGAGATCAGCGACGCGCCGATGTCGACGATCCAGGGATTGATGAAGTTGGAGATCACGAATTGCGGGATCGCGAACGACACGCCGGTGACGAGAATCGCCGGCCAGACATCCTTCATGCCCTTCCAGCCCGCGAACGCCCACACCACCCAGAACGGCACGATCAGCGAGAAGAACGGCAATTGCCGGCCGACCATGGCACCAAGGATGTAGGGATCGAGCCCGGTGACCGAGGCCAGGCCCTGGATCGGCGTGCCCAGCGCGCCATAGGCGACCGGCGCGGTGTTGGCGATCAGCGACAGTCCGGAGGCGGCGAGCGGCGAGAAGCCGAGGCCGATCAGCACGGCACCGGTGATCGCGACCGGCGTGCCGAAGCCCGAGGCGCCCTCGAAGAACGCGCCGAAGGAGAACGCGATCAGCAGCAATTGCAGCCGCCGGTCCTCGGTGACGCCGCCGACGGCGCGCTTGAGCAATTCGAAGCGTCCCGTGCTCACCGTCACCTGATAGAGGAAGATGACGTTGAGGACGATCCAGCCGATCGGAAAGAAGCCGGTCACGATGCCCAGCACCGAGGCGCGGATCGACATGTTCGCCGGCATCGTGAAGACGAAGATCGTGATCAGATTGGCGACGATCACGGCGATGATCGCCGCGATATGCGCCTGGACGCGACCGCTCGCGATCAGGACCAGCAGCGTGACGACCGGCACTGCCGCCGCAATCGTCGACAGCACCGGGCTGTGCAGCGGATCATAGACTTGATTCCACATGATCTTCCTCCCCCACGCATGTTTGCGGCAGACGGCCCGCGTGGAGAGCCGATCCTGCTTGACGCTGGAAGCGATAACCCCCGAGCTGGACGCGAATTCCTCGCGATTGCAGCGGTTCCCGTCCGCTCACAAGCTCGCGAATCCCGGAGCACCCCACCCCGCGCCGTCGAACGCCATGCTAGGGTTGCGGGGTGCGACAAGACAACGCAAATTACAGAACTTGCGACTTTAGTCTAAGCGCGCCGCTTTCCGCCATGGCTTCAAGTCCTTGGCTAAGGGCATTTATGCACATTTCCCGAGGAGACCCTGCTCTGTGAAGAACATCAGCGCCACGCTCGCGATCGTTTGGCGAATCGCCGCCCCCTATTTCCGGTCGGAGGACAAATGGGTCGGCCGCGGCCTGCTCGCCGTCGTCGTCGCGATGGAGCTGGTGCTGGTCGCGATCAATGTGCTCCTCAATCAATGGCAGAACCGGTTCTACAGCGCGCTGCAGGCCTACGATCTGCCGGAGTTCGTCAAGGAGGTCTGGATCTTCCTTGGCCTGGCCTTCACCTTCGTCGCACTGGCCGTCTACAAGCTCTACCTGAACCAATGGCTCCAGATCCGCTGGCGGCAATGGCTGACGCAACATTATCTCGGCGAATGGCTCGAAGGCGCCACGCATTACCGCATGCAGCTCAAGGGCGACGCCGCCGACAATCCGGACCAGCGTATCACCGAGGACGTCAAGAATTTCGTCGAACAAACGCTGACCATCGGCCTTGGCCTTTTGTCGTCGATCGTGACGCTGGCCTCGTTCGTCGTCATCCTCTGGGGTCTGTCCTACAAGGCCCCCTTGTACATCTACGGCACCGATATCCTCATCCCCGGTTTTCTGGTCTGGTGCGCGCTGGTCTACGCGATTCTGGGGACCGGGCTGACGCACTGGATCGGCGCCCCGCTCATCAATCTCAATTTCGAGCAGCAACGCTTCGAGGCCGACTTCCGTTTCAACCTGATCCGCGTGCGCGAGAATTCCGAGCAGATCGCCCTGTTGAAAGGTGAGAACGCGGAGCGAGGATATCTCCTGCGGCGCTTCGGCTTCGTCATCGGCAATTGGTACGAGATCATGAGCCGGACCAAGCGCCTGACCGCGTTCACGGCAAGCTACGGTCAGGCTGCAACGATCTTTCCCTATGTGGTGGTGGCGCCGGCCTACTTCGCCAAGCGCATCCAGCTCGGCGACATGATGCAGACCGGCTCGGCGTTCGGCAGCGTGCAGGATGCGCTGTCCTTCTTCGTCACCGCCTATCGCTCGCTCGCCGAGTGGCGCGCGGTGATCGCCCGCCTCGATGGCTTCGAGATGTCGGTCAGCTCCGCCCACGGCGCGGCGCTCGAACCGACCATCGACGTCGCACCATCGACCGGCAAGGCAATCGCGCTCGAGCAATTGCTGGTCAAGCTGCCGAACGGCGCACCTCTGGTCGCAGCCGATGCCTTCACGATCCAACCGTCGGAGCGGGTGCTTGTGACCGGCCCGTCGGGCTCAGGCAAGTCGACACTGTTCCGCGCCATTGCGGGCGTCTGGCCGTTCGGCACCGGCACGGTCGCCATTCCCGAGAAGTCGAAGCTGATGATGCTGCCGCAGCGGCCGTATTTCCCAATCGGCCCGCTGGCCGACGCCGTCATCTACCCGGCCGAGCACGACTCCATCCCGCCCGAGAAGATTCGCGACGCCTTGATCGCAGTCGGCATGAAGCGGCTGGCGGACCGGCTCGGCGAGCACGGTCACTGGAACCGGACATTGTCGCTCGGCGAACAGCAACGCCTTGGACTTGCTCGTGCCCTGCTGCATGGGCCGGACTATCTATTCCTCGACGAAGCGACCGCCTCGCTGGACGAGCCGTCCGAGGACCGGCTCTATCGGCTGCTGACGGAGAAGCTGCCGCAGGCCACCATCGTCTCGATCGGCCACCGCTCGACGCTGGACGCCTTCCATACCCGCAAGGTGGCGTTGGTGGAGGACGGCGAGATCCACGTGCTTGGCAAAGCCGGCGAGCCAGCCCGGCCGGAGCCGACCGCGGCGCGCTGAGAGGCAGGCGGGAACGGGGCTCCTCATTTCGGCTTCGTCGTTGCGGGCGAGGATCTCTGCTCTCTTGCCCCGGACGCAGCCGCAGCGCTCCCGGCGATGCGAAGCATCGTCCGGTGCGCTGCAGAGCCGGCGCTCATTCCGTCGAGGGAAATCGACGTCGGCTTTGCTGGGTCCCGGTTCTGCGCAGCAGCGCTGACGCGCCGCAGCGCGCCGGGGACACGAGAGTTGAGCGCGCCGTAGCCTTCCTCCACCCCGCCCCTCGAGTTTCGGCCTCGTGTTGAGCTAAAGCGCGACGCGATTGGGATGAATCGCCATCGCGCTCTAGGTTGTTGTTTAAACATGATCTTTTCGGAAAACCGCTGCGCACTTTTCCGAATCATGCTTTAGGCACCGTCCCCCAAAGCAAAAGGGCGGCAGATTGCTCTGCCGCCCTCGTAGATGGTCGCGGGAGGAAACCTACTTCAGGTTGGTCATCGCCGTCAGGTCGAACGAGAGCTTGGCGATGCCGGCCGCGCCGCACCAGTTGGAGCCGACGCCCGTCGGATTGATGTTGCTGAAGCTGCCGTTGGCGACTGCCGTGTAGTCGCTGGTGAACGCGTTGCAGTTCGCCTTCGACAGGTCGGTGTCGGAGTAACGCAGGTCGAGCGTGAAGACCTTGTAGGTGAAGCCGACGCCGATATTCCAGGTGTTGTAGTCGGCGTACTTGATGCCGTTCGGGAACGGACCGGCGAAGCCCGGCGCGGCGAAGCCGGTGCCGTAGAACGAGTCGGACGTGCCCAGGAACTGGCGGCCGAATTCACCCGACACGTACATGCCGAGGCCGCTGGAGCCGAACGTGGTGCTGGGCGCCGTCCACTTGGCGGTGATCGACACGTAGTCGCCCCACGCACCGGAGTTCAGGAAGCTCGGCGTGTAGTACTCGTTGAGGCCAACGCTCCAGTTGTCGTTGATGGTGTAATTCACCTTGCCGTAGACTTCGAAGAAGCTGACGTCCTTCTTCATCACGTTGCCGTTGAGCAGGGCGTTCGCGGCGCACTGCGCGCTGAGCGGGTTGCCGGCGGTGTCGATCGGGGCGCCGTAATAGCAGGTCCCACCCGGATACAGATAACCCCAGACGCCGATGTCGAAGGCGAACGCACCGAAGGTCGGGCGGATACCGCCGTAGATGTCGATCTCGGCGGCGGCGCGGTTCGGGAAGGAGATGCTCTCACCGGCGACGCCGACATAGAGCTGGAGGTCCTTGGTGACGTTGTAGCGCGGCTCGAAATAGGCTGAGACCGACGGCTTGTGGTTCGACTGGGTGATGCCGCGGAAGATGTAGTCGCTCATGACCGCGCCACCGAAGGCGATATCCCAGGGATCGAAGGCCGGCGGTGGCGGGGCCTTCAATGCCTTCACGCGCAAGTCTGCTGCGAAAGCCGAACCCGTCGTCACCATTGCCAGCGCCGTTGCCAACAAAGCCAGTTTTTTCATTTCGATCCCCATCGCCAAGTTCTTACTAGTCGGATCCCGGAAGCCCCCCGGGCGAACGACCTGCGTGCAAAATTGCGTTACTGCGACAATCTGGATTGAGGGATGTGGGCCGTGAAGCAAAAATCACGGGCATCTGCCGACTTTTTGGGCGTTTTGACGATTCCACGAAAGGTTGTCAGCCTGTGTGTCTTCTCGATCACATAATTTGTATTCCAAAGTGCACGGAGGGACCGTGCAAGTACGGAGAAGCCGGGCCGCGTGGCAGCCGGGCTACGAATCAGACAGGGGCAGGAAAGGGACCGCTTCCGGCGGGACTTGTGGCGATGCAAAAAGGCCGCAGCGTCACCGCAGCGGCCTTTCTGTTGTCGATCGCGGACGCCGGGTAGGACCTAGCCTTGCCCCTCAGCCGGTGCCGCTTCCGCAGAAGACGAAGGCATCGCCCAACTTGTCTCGGCTGCCGGCTCGGGAGCCGGAGCTGCCGCCGGTGCTGATGGCTTCGGCGCGGGAGCTGCCTTCGCCTTCCTCGGTGCCGCCTTCTTCGCGGCCTTCTTCGGTGCGGCCTTCTTGGCCGTGGTCTTCACGGCCTTCTTGGCGGCCTTTTTCGGGGCGGCCTTTTTCGAAGCTTTCTTGGCCGACTTCTTGGCCGATTTTTTCGCAGACTTCTTGGCTGCCTTCTTGGCGGATTTCTTCGCCGCTACAGCCTTCTTCGCCTTTTTGGCCTTCTTGCTTTTCTTCTTTTTCGCTTTCGCCATCGTGGTCCTCCTGTTGCCGCCAAACAATGGTCGATCGGGCATCTTCAGTCGTCACCCGGGGAGGAAAGTTCAGGCTCTGAAAGCTCAAACTTGCGCATTCAGTGCCGGCCGCGACCCGCCCGTAGCCCAATCGAGAAGCTCAATCGTGTGTACGACCGGAACTGACGTGCCACTGGCAATCTGCACCATGCAGCCGATATTGCCCGCGGCAATCATGTCCGGCTTGACGCTCGCGATGTTGGCGACCTTGCGATCGCGCAACCGGCCCGCAAGCTCGGGCTGGAGAATGTTGTAGGTCCCCGCCGAACCGCAACACAAATGGCTCTCCGGCACATCTTTCACCACGAATCCATTCTTGGAAAGCAATTCTTTCGGAAGGGTCGTGATTTTCTGCCCGTGCTGCAACGAACATGCTGAGTGATAGGCGACGACGATGTTGTCCTGTCGCGCAGTCGGTTCGAGTCCGAGGCCGGCGATGTATTCGGTGATGTCCTTGGCGAGCACGGACATCTTCGCGGCGTCGGCGGCGAATGCAGCGTCCTCGCGCAGCAGATAGCCATAATCCTTGATCACCGTGCCGCAGCCGGATGTGGTCACCAGGATAGCGTCGAGCCCCTCGCCAGCCGCTTCCTTCCGCCAGGCCGCGACATTGGCCCGCGCCCGAGCCAAGGCATCCTGGTCGTTGCCGAGGTGATGGGTCAGCGCGCCGCAGCACTGCTCGTCTCGAACCAGGACAACCTCGATGCCGTGGCGGGTGAGAAGACTGATGGCAGCCTGGTTGATGCGCGGCGCCAGCACCTGCTGGGCGCAGCCCTGCAGCAGCGCGACCCGGCCGCGC
>NZ_JALBHA010001119.1:0-533 GCF_023006445.1 Bradyrhizobium sp. SHOUNA76 | reverse complement strand
CGCGAGGTCTCGGTGATCGCGATGTGCGAGCGCGACCAGCTCCAGGGCGATGCGGCCTCCGCCGCGCGCGGCTGGAAGCATCCGCTGCTGCCGTTCAATCCGCAGGCGATCGGACGGCCCGCGCTGATCATCGATGCGCTGTTCGGCGCGGGCCTCAGCCGTCCTGTCGACGGCGAGGCTCGCGCGATGATCGAGGCGATCAACGCCAACGGAGCCCCGGTGCTCGCGGTCGACCTGCCGAGCGGCATCAACGGTACCAGCGCGGCCATGTTGGGCGCCGCGGTGAACGCCACCGAGACCGTCACCTTCTTTCGCAAGAAGCCGGCGCATCTGCTGCTGCCGGGCCGGGTGCATTGCGGTCGCGTGCGCGTCGCCGACATCGGCATCGACCCGCAGGTGCTGGACGAGATCGCGCCGCAGACTTTCGAGAACGATCCGGATGTCTGGGGCGCCGCTTTTCCGGTGCCTCGCATCGACGGCCACAAATACGCGCGGGGCCATGTGCTGGCGGTCTCCGGCGATGCGGCGGCGAC
>NZ_JALBHA010001118.1:0-536 GCF_023006445.1 Bradyrhizobium sp. SHOUNA76 | reverse complement strand
CATGGCTTCGAGCGCCCGGGTCTTCTGCTCCGGCGGCGCCAGCGCCAGCACGCGCGCGGCAGCGCGGGCACGGGTTCCGAGATCGGTCATCAGGGCCTGAAGATCGGCGTTGCCGTCGACGGCTTTGAGGGAGGCGGCCATTGGAGTTTCAACCTTCTGCTAAGGCGGTGTCCTAGCACGGAAATCCCGCTTTTGCGAAGGGCGGGGAGGGTATGGCTGGGCTTCGGCCGGGTGGGGCGAGGCTTCGGCCACTGGCCCAGCCCAGACGTCATTCCGGGGCGATGCGAAGCATCGAACCCGGAATCTCGAGATTCCGGGTTCTGCGCTGGCGCACCGACCCGGAATGACGGAGGAGGCCCCTACCCGCCCATCACCAGATCGTCGCGGTGGATCATCTCCGACCGCCCGCTGATGCCGAGGATGGCCATCACGTCGGGGGAGGAGCGGCCCTTGATCTTCTCGGCGACCTCGGCGTCGTAGGCGATCAGGCCGCGGCCGACCTCGCTGGTGTCGGGGCCGCGGACGATCACGGCGTC
>NZ_JALBHA010001117.1:0-545 GCF_023006445.1 Bradyrhizobium sp. SHOUNA76 | reverse complement strand
ATCGCCGCGGTGGTCGGATCGGTCGCGGCAAGCTATCTGGCCGACGGCCTCGGCGCGCAGGAGAAGGAGCTAGAACGGCAGATCACCCAGCGCCGCGCCGCGCTTCGCGGCAGCGATGGCGGCGAGCGATCCCCGCTCGCGCTGCTCGAACGCCGCAAATACGAGACGGCGGCGAGCGTGATCGTGCTGGAAATGCTGAGCCGGGTGTTGCCTGATCACACCTATGTCACCGAGCTGCACCTGGCGGGCAACAAGCTGCAGATCGGCGGCATCACCCGCGATGCGCCTTCGCTGATCCCCTTGATCGAGCAGTCCGGGCATTTCAACCGCGCGACGTTCTACGCCCCGACCACGCGCAGCTCCTCCGATCCCGGCGAGCGCTTCCATATCGAGGCGCAAATCGAACCGAGGAACGTGCCATGAGCAGCGCCAAGGTTACCGGCGGCAATGCGGTTGCGCGGGCGCTTGCAGGCTCGCCGCTGATCGCGGTCACGCTCTACGTGGCGGTTGCCGGCGCGCTGCTGCTGACGGCGGGGCTGTCGATC